>DAOWML010000149.1 GCA_030643125.1 Bacteroidales bacterium | reverse complement strand
GGATTCGTTCTCAGGATTCCAGGAAACAGTTAAAAGAAGTAATTCAAAGATTTGATCTAAAAAAGAAATTAAATTTATTTTCACGATGTACATTGTGTAATGGAGTGATATCAAAAATTGATAAATCAATAATCTCGGACCAGGTTAACAAAAAAACTTTAGAAGAATTCAATGTTTTTTATCAATGCAGAAAATGTAAAAAAATTTATTAGAAAGGCTCACATTATGATAGTATGACAAAGTTTATCAATTCAATAAAACAATAATAATAAACTCTCAAGAACCTTACCGATTGCAGTTTAAATTCATATATAATTGCTTTTATATTTCCGATTTTTAAATATAACACATAAAAAAGTCACAACTTAATGTTGCAACTTTTAAGTTTTACAGTACATGTTACCGTTTTTTAAATGGTTTATAAAAGAATTTTTCCCAATGCACAATTTCGTCCAAAGGTTTTCTTAATTGATCATGTCTGTTTACATCTGTTTCATCAACCGGATATCCTACAGGTAATAACGCAATTGGTTCCACGCCATCAGGCAAATCAAGAGCACGAACACATTTCATAACGTCGAATTTACAAATCCAGCAAGTGGCTAAACCTACATCGGTAGCAGCTAAAGTCATATGATCAACAGTAATTGCAACATCAATATTAGTATGAATCTTACCATCGGCTCTTCGCCAGGCTTCTCTGTGATCACCACAAACAACAATAATACATTTTGCTGTTTCGAGCCAATTTAGCTCATAACATTCTCTAATCTTTTTTAACTGCTCTTCTTGTGTAATCACAACAAAATGCCATGGTTGTTTATTTTTTGCCGATGGAGCAACTCGTCCTGCTTCTAAAACCTGTAAAAGCAATTCTCTATCAACAGGTTTATCCAAATATTCTCTGGATGAATAACGCTTTTTTGCTAAATCAATAAATGCCATATTTTATTTATTTTAATTAATTATTCTATTTCTATTATTTCATTAAAAACTTCAACTTTATCGCCAGTTCTAATCTTCGCTCTTTTTCTGCTTTCAATTTTGCCATTTAATTTTACTTCACCCTCGCCAACTAAATGTTTTGCTTCACCACCACTTCCACATATATTAGTAACCTTCAACAACTTAATCAACTCAATATATTCTGAACCTTCCAATCTAAATTTAATCATATTTTTTGTTTTATTCCAATTAATAGTTCATTCATTACCTCTGTTGCTTTTCCTTGCAAAAATATATCGGTAATTGAATTTGTAAATAAGGTTTTCTCAGGATTAATCTCAACAATTTTAGCTCCATTTTGTTTCGCAAACGAAGGAATTGATGAAGCAGGAACTACCTCTCCTGTCGAACCAATTATTATCATAAGATCTGTTTCTTTAGCTGCCTCAAACGATTTCTGGTACGCTATTTCAGGTATTCCTTCACCAAAGAAAATAAAATCAGGTTTAAGAACTGCATGACAATGAGTACATAATGGTATCTCAACCAAATCTATTTCCGAAGCATTATATTTTTTAGAACAATATGGGCAAACCAACATACGAGAATTCCCGTGAAATTCGTAAACTTCTTTACTACCTGCCTCATAATGCAAATTATCAATATTCTGAGTAATTATAGCTTTTAGCAAACCTTGTTTTTCCATTTCTGCTAAAGCAAAATGAGCATCATTGGGTTTTGCCTCTCCAAAAAAATCATAAAAAATTTCTTTGATCACCTTCCAGACCTCAATAGGATTAATATGAAAATTGTTTAAATCTAATACATTAGGATCGTATTTACTCCACAAACCATTTTCTCCACGAAAAGGAGGTATTCCACTTTCAACTGAAATTCCTGCTCCTGTAAATGCTACAGTATATTTCGAATTGACTATTAAATCAATGGCTTTTTGTAAATCATTTTCATTCATTTATTTTTTGTACTTTTCTTCAATTGATTTTATTAAGTCCAAATCCCTTTTTGTTTTCTGGTCAATAAAATACTGACTCAAATCGGATCTGATTTTATCGGCTAATTTAATAATTTTATCAATATACAACTGGTCGCGGGTATGTTCTAATAATTTATCGTACATCTCAATCATATTAAGGTTTGCACGATACTCATAATAAGGATTTAAGGTTGACGTTTGCAACATTTCTTCTAATGCCACTATAGCATCCATATAATCACCCTTATCTTTCATTATTAAATATTTGTTATAATATGAGTGATAATAATCCGGACGCTCCAAAATATATTTTTCCGCATTAATAAAAGCCTTTTCGTTATCTTTTAACTTAGAGTAATTGTACGATAACAAATAAGCTTCATAAGCCGGTTCTAACTTAAAATTTTCAATTTGTTTTATGATTTTCTGATAATCCTCTTTTTCTAATTTCTTTTTACCTGAAAAGGTTTTTCCATACCATTCCTGATATTTTAACCGCTCATTAAAATATTCATGATCAGATACGGCTTGTTTTTGTTTGTAAACACTTACTTCTCCACTTTCAACATTATAACGCAAATATTTATTCAAAGCTGCCAACCTTTCACCATAGGCAAAATATATATCATTATTCATATTATCCATAATACAGCTTTTTACTGTAATTGAATTATTTATGCAATAACGGTAAAAAGGATCATGCGATAAATGATGATTTTCTGTATTGGTCAGAATCTGATAACTTTTGTCAATCAAATCAGGCTCATCAATTCGTTCATATAATTCTTTAATCTTCCTTTCACGTGAAATATTGGAAGTTCCAAACATCCATATAGGACTGTATTGATAACGTCCTTTATCCGATAATGAAAGGTTAGCAACATAAACGAAGTCATCCTGCATTTCATTTTTAATTATTTTGCCACGAGTCAGTTCATATATTGCTCCTGAATTATCTCTTTTACTTCCTACAGTAATAAACCATGCATGTGAACTATAGCCATCAAACATTTTGTCTACTTCACTTATTTGGTCTCCATTTTCAAGTATATTTCTCAATTTAAAAGCCAAAGGCATTCCTGTATTATATTCACTTATATCTTTGTCATTTTCAGCCGGTGTTCCATTCATATTAATGGACATACTTAACCCGTTATGATTCATCCCGGTATAAACTCCAGGGTATCCAATAAAAGTTAATACTGTAACCGGGATTCTATCTTGTTTATGATAATTTATAATTAAAGGATGAGCCGCTAAGACTCCAATTCCCGGCCAATCTAAATTCCTTCCGTGAACAATACCATTTTCGTTACGCATGATAAATGCTGTACAACTAATCTTAAAAAACAACTGAGGGAAATAAGCAATAATTTGCAGGTCTTTTAATTTCAAATCGCTTCCTTCTGCCATTCCTACCACCTCCTGAATATACTCAGCCGGCATTGTTTTTTCTACTTTCTTAATTTTTGAGCTAAAAACTATATTGGCAATCCACTTTTTTAAGAAGAAACTTCCAATATATGAATCGATCAAGCTATCAACAGTGTGGTCCATATCTATCAACCTATCATTCAATAAAACGCCATACTGTAATCCCATTTCATAAGAATCACCTTTAACAGTTAAAAAAGGAATACCTTCCTTAACTATCAATGTTCCATCATGAAAAATTCTTACACTATCCTGAGTTTCGATATATGTAAAGTCCTGAGCTTTTATAGAAACTGATAAAATCAGCAAAACTGATAATGTAAGAAGTGCATTAATTCTCATATTTTTTTAATATTTTCAGCAATTATTTTTATAAAATTATAAATAATTTTACATTCTAAAACCTTTTTCATAAATTTAGGTACAATAAAATATCCTATACCGTATCCTTATGTTAAAAAGGTTTGTTATTACAAGTTTTATTATCTGTTTCTTTTCACAGTTTTCTTTTTCGCAAATTCCCGGATTAACTTTCACAAAAAAGAAAGAGGAACCTAATCTTTATTTAAAAAGCAAAACAATATGGCTTACTGCCACACCTTTCTTTTTTGTTGATCGAAAATTCTCGCCCGACCAGGGTTCTACCTACCTTGATGTAGGAATGTTTGGAGGCAATTTAAAACCTTATGTTCAATATGATTCTGTTGCTTTGCACAATTTAAACAGCTATAAATTAATACGCATATTCGGTCTAACTCAAATGGGAGTAATTGCACCATTATTAGCCTATAAACATTTAACAACTAAATCCGGGACAACTACAACTACAGGAAATACAACAATTGACGAAAACATTACTTTAGAAGAAGAATCCGGGTATCTTACTGCCGCCATCATTGTTTTTAGCTTTGGAACCCTGACTTACCATGTTTTTTCAAAAAACTATCTTTTTGATGCATTAGAAAGATATAATTATCTACTTGGTAATAATATCAATTTTGAAGACATTTCTTTCAATCTTAATTTAAGAGTTGATTCGGTATCACAAACACCACATCTTCCCCTTGTATGGATATTTTAGTTCAATTACCAAATAGTAAGTTCAATTTATATACAAACGATAACAGTAAAAAGAAAAAAATATTAGCAATTATAATGATAAATGAAGTATTGCTAATTACGCTTTTCTAATTCTTTATAAAAAATCTGCGTTATATAAAATTATTAACCCATACTATTGTATATATGCAAGTTATTATGTAATTTTTCATCAGATTACAAACCCGTAATATAATTTGTTATGGAAAAAATTATTGTATTTTTATTTTTAAGTGCAACAGTATGCACAAAGCTAATAGCACAAGATGAATCTTTTCAGTTTAAATTTTACCCCTCAGTTCATTTTGGATTTTTCTTAAATCCTGAAGATGTAAACGCATATATTGAGAATGACTTATCAAGTTATAGTACTTCCTTTGGAACTGCAGATGTAATCTTGAATATTACTGTAGGAGCCGGAATTGGCTTTCGTTTTGCCAATACGGTAGAATTACAACCGATTATCGAATATACCATAGGACCCAAAGTTGTTTCCGGAGATATAACCAGATCTTATAATTTTAACAAATTTGCTGGCGGATTAATGGCTAACTATATGCTCCCATTAGGGTCAGGTGGAAAACACAGCATTTTATTAGGTGGAGGAATGTTATACAGTTTTATAACATTTGAAGATTATTCCGGAAATACAATAAATCCCAGAGCTCAGGCCGGTGTTAGCTTTAACAACAATAAATTTAATCCGCAAATACTTTTAGCCATTGACTTAGCTAAAACCAAAGCTGATGAGAATGAGGATTTTGAACTCAATTATAACTCATTCAGATTTGGTGTTAATTTAAACTTCTAAAAAAGTGAAGTAAAATTTAAGTCAATTTTGAAAAAAATAAAACATTTTAAAGAAAGGATACAACTATGACAATTCGCGGTGGTTTTGGTGAACCTTATTGTTCACAATCATGCTATGATAACGGAGGCAAATACGCAAGTGCAGTTATGCTAAAGAACCAGACTGGGGTTTGTGGTATTTGTCAAAAACCAGTTCAAGCATCAATGTATGGCACATCAAATTGTGCTATAGTGCCTTATGAAGGTGTAAATTTATTTATCTGTAATTCTTGTACTACTCAGGGTAAATCACATTTAAAAAATTACAAGAAATGTTGTATGTGCCAAAAACCTTTATAAAAACATTTACTAAATTGTAAAATCATGAGAAAAGCAATTACAATAAGTCTTTTTATTTTGGCTTTTAATACAAATTATAGTTACAGTCAATCATTTGATGAATACAAATCAAATAATTACATATTTATTCAGATTAATAATCACTTAGAAAAAAGGGGCTCAGATCTCTATTATACCAGTAATCCTGATTATGCCTTAAGTTATGAAAGAAAACTTTTTACAATTGGGCGGAATAATTTTTTAGTAGGTGTTAGAACCGGTTTTTATAAAGAATATGTTTTAACAGGCCAAAACTGGACACATCCAACTAACACAAGGTTCTTTATAGGAACAACACCTGCTTATAGAATTGATATTACAAAAAGAATTAAAATTCAAGTAAATTTTTTATGGGATATATTACTTCCTGATGACTATGATGAAACATGGTCGTACTTTGCTTTAGAGCCTTCGTTTAATTTCTATTTCACAGAACATTTATATGG
>DAOWML010000117.1 GCA_030643125.1 Bacteroidales bacterium | reverse complement strand
GTCAGATACTGATGCTAATTTTAGGATTTTATCAATCGTAAGAAAAATGTCAGACGAAACACCTGTTCTGTGATATCCGGTATCAATCTTAATAAAGAACCCAACCTCATATTTTAATTCTTTACTTAAAAACTCAATGGATTCAATATTTTCAACCGTAAGATTTAATTGTATTTCTTCGGCCAATGAATTAATCGTTTCAATTTCACGAATATTTACGGGGAAGGCAACAGTAATATCTTTCCAGTCGTCATTGGCAAAATACTCTGCCATTCGTAATGAGGATACTGTAATTTTATTTATCCCAAATTGTTTAAACCATTTTCCGATTATTCGTGATTGATGTGTTTTAAAATGTGGCCTGAAAATCAAATTGTGTTTTTTGGCTTTTTCTGCCATTAAACGAATATTGTTCAGGCACTTTTTTTTGTCCAGAATTAAAGTTGGAGATACTATATTATCAATATTCATAGTCTGTTTAAAATAATTTACGCAAAGATATTTAATTAATAAGGAATAACTTTCTTTCGGGCTGATTTTAATATTTTATCATTTTCACTAAAATAATAGTAGAACCCTAAATAAATATATCCGGAAAACGTTTAGAACGTTTTTTAAATCATATAGAGTCGTTTTGCTTTTTCCTCCAAACTTTTTTGGCGAGTTCCTGCATATCTTCTACACTATCGGATTCGTCCATTATTTCTGTTCCTAACAGTGTTTCTATAATATCTTCCATGGTAACAATTCCAACCATTTCGCCATATTCGCCTACAACCATTGCAATATGTTCTTTTTCTTCAATTAATTTATAGAAAAACCTGATTATAGGCATTTGCTCAGTAACAACTTTAATTTCGCGTCGTAAATTAAAAAGTTTATTATTTTGTTTTTGATCAATCATGTATTGCATGATATCATCTTTAAGAACATAGCCTGTTATATTTTCAATATCTTTTTGAAAAATCGGAATCCTCGAAAATATTATTTTATTGTTATTTTCTATAAATTCTTTAACAGACATATTCTCTTCTACTGCAAATACTACTGTTCGAGGTGTTAATATACTTTTTACTTCAATTTTGTTAAATACCATAAGGTTTAAAAGAATTTTCGATTCTTCTTTTTTAAAAATACCTTCTTTAACACTAATTTCTGCCATTGCATGAAATTCCGACCGGCTTAAAACATTTTGTGTTTGGTCTTTTTTAAGCGATTTAGTAATAAATTTAGCAAATGCAATTATTGGATAAAAAGGAGAGTAGATCATCCCTTTTAAAAAGTATGGTATCACAGGAGCCAGTTTTTTCCAATAATTGACACCCAGAGTTTTAGGAATTATTTCAGCGAATATCAGAATTGATATGGTTAATACTCCTGATGTTATAGAAAGATATTCGTTACCCCATAATTTTTGAGCCTGCACTCCAACACCCACTGCACCAACAGTATTAGCAAAGGTGTTAATTGTAAGTATTGCAGCTAAAGGAGTATCAATTTTTTCTTTGAATTTTTGTAATGATTTAGCAAAAGCTTTCCCTTCGTTTACTTTACCGGCAAGGTAGATTGGAGTTATACTTAACAGAGAAGCTTCAAGTATAGAACATATGAAAGATATTATAACTGCAATTAAAAAATATAAAATTAACAATCCCATTTATTAATACTTTTAGTTAAATGTAATTTAATTTCTGTACAAATTCATTTTTTCAATATACTTGTAAACTTCTTTAGGAAGAAAGTATCTAATGTCTTTTTTGTTTTTAATCGATTCCCGAATAAAACTGGAAGATATTTCGATTAGCGGAGCATTAATCAAACTTAAACTTTTATGATTTTCATATTCGCCAAGTTTATAACCAGGCCGTGGATAAACATAAAGTTTATACTGTTTTAAAATTTGTTCGTAATTTTTCCATTTATGAAATGATTGAAAATTATCTGTACCAACTATCAGGACAAAATCATGTTTTGGATTTCTTTCCGATAAATAAGTTAAAGTATCAATAGTATATGATGGTTTTGGAAGACTAAACTCAATATCCGTGGGTTTAATTTTATAATCATCTTTTAAGGCAAGTTCAACCATCTTAAGCCTGTCATATTCATTCAATAATGTTTTTTTCTTTTTTAAGGGATTTTGAGGACTTATAACAAGCCATATTTCATCTAAATCACTGTACTCTACCATATAATTTGCAATAGCAAGATGACCAATATGAATTGGATTAAAAGAACCAAAAAATAATCCTATCTTCATTTTCATTGATTTATAAATTCTTTTATGGCTATTTCAGATTCCTGTATTGCCTTTTCTAATTTATCATTTATGATGATGATATCAAACTTTTCTGCGTAGCTAAGTTCTTCCTTAGCCTTATTTATCCTTGTTTCAATATCTTCTGTACTATCTGTTGATCGCAGAATAAGTCTTTTTTCAAGTTCTTCAATACTTGGTGGCATTATAAATATCGATAATGCTTTATCCGGATATTTTTTCTTAATGTTTAAACCTCCGACAACATCAACATCAAATATTACATGTTTACCTTGATTCCAGATTCTTTCAAGTTCACTTTTAAATGTACCATAAAAACGATTCTCGTAAACCTCTTCCCATTCAACAAATTCATCCTTATTTATATTTTCTTTGAAATCATCTGCTGAAAGAAAATAGTAATCTTTTCCATCAGTTTCGTTTTCTCTTTTAGGACGACTAGTGGCTGATATTGAGAATTCAAGATATAAATCTTTTTCTAAAAGAGTCTTTACTATGGTAGTTTTGCCCGATCCTGAAGGTGCTGAAAATATAAATAGTTTGCCTTCCATATTAAAATTATAGAATATTTAGCATTTGTTCTTTTATCTTTTCTAATTCATCTTTCATTAAAACAACACGTTTTTGTATATCATAATCATTTGCTTTTGAACCAATCGTATTAATTTCTCTACCAATTTCCTGACTTATAAAACCTAGTTTTTTACCATTGGATTCAGGTTCATCAAGCATCTCAATGAAATAATTACAATGATTTGTCAGCCTAACTTTTTCTTCTGTAATGTCCAGTTTTTCAAGATAATAAATTAATTCCTGTTCAAACCTGTTTTTGTCATAATCTTGTTCGTCTACATTTTTATTAAGGCTAATTTTTAATTTTTCCTTTATTTTTTCTGTTCGCGCTATTTCAAAAGGAGTGATTTCATTTTTTTTGTCGTCAATTATTTTAATTCTTTGTTCAACATCTTTTTTAAGATATTTTCCTTCCTGGGTTCTGAATTCATCAAGTTGATCTAATGCATCTATTATTGTTTGTCTTATAATTCTCCAATCGTTTTCGTCAATTTTATCACGCTCAGTATTTAACGTATCTGGTAATCGGATTGCTATTTGTAGCAATTGCTCCGATGTTTCAAGATTAAGATCGTCAGCAACTGATTTTAATTGATCAATATAATTTTTAACTACCCCTGAATTTATTGTTGTTGCTTTATTATTATCAGTTATTTCGTAATAAAGTACAAATTCTACTTTTCCTCGTTGTAATTTTTTTGATATGATATTTCGAATTTCAAGTTCTTTTTCGCGATACATTCCCGGTATTTTAGCGTATATATCCAGGTTTTTGCTATTTAGTGATTTAATTTCTATAATAACTTTTCTGTCTTTTAATTCACATTCGGCCTTTCCGAAACCGGTCATTGATTTTATCATAGTGTTCTTTTCAAATGATTGTATTTATTGGGCAAAGGTAATAAATTAGTTACAATTAGTTGTATAGTTTAAAGTTCTGTGTTTAGAGTTTAAAAAAACTCAGAACTCTTAACTCTGAACTCGAAACTCAAAACTAAACAACAACTTTCTTTTTCCAGTTTCCGGTTAAATAATAAATGAATGAAAGAGTAAGACCAGTAGCCCAACCCATTGGCATTGCCCACCATATTCCAATTTCTCCGAATTCGCGTGAAAGTAGCCATGCACTTGGAATTCGTATTATCCAGAGTGCTATTAAAGATATAAACATTGGAATAAGTGTATCGCCGGCACCACGCATAACACCCGAGATTGAAAACATTGCCGAAAATATAATATAGAATGCACCAACAATCATTAAGTATTCTTTCCCAATTCTTATTACTTCGGCATCGTTTGTAAATAGGTTCATTAAAAATCCACTCCCTAACAGAACAAAGGCTGATACTGTTATTGAAACTAACGATGACATTTTCAGGGTAGATATAAATCCGGATTTTATCCTTTCAATTTTTTTCGCACCTATATTCTGGCCAACAAATGTACTAAGTGCTGCAGCAAAATTCATTGCAGGGAGTGAAGCTAATGAACTTATTCTCATTACAACTGAGTATGCAGCAATAACATCCGTTCCAAATGTGTTAACAATACCAATCAGTGTTGTCATACCCACTGCAGAAAAAGTTTGTTGCATTCCGGTTGGTAAGCCAATACGAATACTTTTCTTGAAAATATCTTTATCGAAAACCAGTTTTGTAAACGAAAACCGAATAATCTTATGATTTCTGTTTAAATAAATTATTGCAGTTAAAAATGCACCTCCCTGAGCTAAAACCGTTGCTATTGCTACACCTGCAATTCCCCACTTAAAGACTAGTACAAATAATAAATCAAACCCGATATTAAAGAATGTAGAAACTATAAGAAAATACAAAGGTGTTTTCGAATCGCCTAATCCACGTAAAATGGCACTTGTTCCATTAAACCCGAATGAAACGATTACTCCGCCAATAAAAATATTAAAATAAGTTGTTGCTTGAGGTATTATTTCTTCAGGTAACTTCAGCATTCTAAAAATATCTTCACTGAAAATTATTCCAACAATACTAATTATAATAGATGCAAAAAATAAAAAGATAAAAAGTGTATCTATTGCTCTCTTAACCTTTTCTATATCTTTTGCTCCAAAATATTGTGAAATAACAATTGTACTCCCGGATACAATACCGATAATTAATGAAAGAAATGCAAAAATGATAGGGAATGAAGCACCAACGGCAGCCAAAGCTTCTTTTCCAATAAAATTTCCAACAATAATGCTATCAACAATATTATAAAGTTGTTGGAAAACATTTCCTAATAACATTGGGAGAGCAAATTTAAGAATAAGTGAACCTTCTTTTCCTGTTGTTAAATCTTTCATCCGGGGATTTTAAGCCTTTGCAAAACTGCCTAAATAAATTTTATAATCAAAATCTCAAAATAATATAGTATCAAGTATCAAACAATAGATTTTTTATAAATATCTCTATTAAAAAATACTTCCGAAGTTTTTAAAACTTCGGAAGTATTGGTTATTATTAAAAATTATCTGTTAATTTATTTTACTCTTTCCAGTTCAACTGTGAAATGCCTCATAATGGGCGCTTCTTCAAGAATGTTAAATCCTTTGGTAATCCGATCTCTTCTGTCGAAAACATTTTTTAAAGCCACTGCTATAACATCCATGTGGTTATTTGTATATACTCTTCGTGGTATAGCCAGTCTAAGCAGCTCAAGAGCCGGATAACGATTCTCGCGTGTTTCAGGATCACGATCGGCAAGTAAAGTGCCGATCTCAACACCACGAATACCAGCTTCAAGATACAATTCTACTGCTAAGGTTTGAGCAATATATTGCTCTTTAGCTACGTTTGGTAAAAATTTAGTTGCGTCAACAAAAATAGCATGTCCACCATAAGGTTTTTGCACTGATATACCATAGTCTGTAAGCTTTTGACCTAAATATGCTACTTGTCTGATTCGGGTATTTAAGTAATCGAATTCTGTACCTTCGTCTAATCCTTGTGCCAAAGCGTTCATATCCCTTCCCGACATTCCGCCATAAGTAATATAACCTTCAAAAATTATATTAAAAACAGTTGCTTTTTTAAATACTTCTTCACTTCTCAGAGCAATAAAGCCTCCCATATTTACGATTGCATCCTTCTTACTACTCATAGTCATCCCATCGGCATACAAAAACATTTCTTTTACGATTTCTTTTACAGTTTTATTTTCGTAAGCTTTTTCACGTAGTTTAATAAAATAAGCATTCTCGGCAAAACGTGCTGAGTCATAATAAACAGGAATCTTGTATTTATCGGCAATCGCACGAATTCCTTTCATGTTTTCAATTGATACAGGTTGACCACCTGACGAGTTACAGGTTACAGTGAGTATAATAAAAGGAATTTTTTCTGGAGTATATTTTTTGATGGTGTTTTCCAGCTTGTTAAGATCTACATTTCCTTTAAACGGATGATCAATTTCGGTATCGAAAGCTTCATCAATGGTGCAATCAATGGCTTTTGCCTTTCTGAACTCTATATGTCCTTTCGTTGTATCGAAATGCGAATTGCCAGGAATAATGTCACCTTCTTTAATTAATGCCGAAAATAAAACATTTTCTGCTGCTCTTCCTTGATGTGTAGGAAGAAAATATTCGAATCCTAATAATTCTTTTATAATATTTTTTAATTTATAATATGATGAAGCACCGGCATAACTTTCGTCTCCAAGCATCATAGCAGACCATTGTTTGTCGCTCATGGCTCCGGTTCCCGAATCGGTTAGTAAGTCAATAAAAACCTGTTCGCTTTTTAAATTAAATAAATTGAATTTTGCTTCTTTAATCCACTGTTCGCGTTCTTCGCGAGTACTTCTTTTGATGGTTTCAACCATCTTAATTTTATATGATTCTGCAAATGGAAGTTCCATAATATTAGAATTTATGATTAAACAAATTGAAAATTGATTATTTTAAATCGATGAGTTTTTTCACAAACGAGAATGTCTAGAAGATGAATGAATCTCTCTTCTTAATATTTAGGTAAACATTTTTTGCTGAAAACAATGTGTTAATAGATATTTTCATTCAGCTAAATTTGATTTGCGCTACAAATATACGAGTTTCTTAAATAATTGCATAAAATTAAATACTTTTGTACAAAATTAACAATTTGAAAACACAATTAAAGTATTAAATTCCAGTACAATAATGAGTAAACTGCTTTTGGTTTTATTATCAATTTTATTTCTTAATTTTTCATCTTATTCACAAAATTCAGAGTCTGATACTCTAATTACAATTCAGAACGAAGTTTTTAAAAGTGACTCATTATCAGTTGATTCTTTAAAAATATTAAATGATTCCATTGAATATGAATTAAT
>DAOWML010000113.1 GCA_030643125.1 Bacteroidales bacterium | reverse complement strand
GATGTTTTTCATCCGGATCGTATGGCCGATCGTATTTTGGGTATGGGTGATGTGGTTTCTTTGGTTGAAAAAGCACAAGAACAATACGATCAGGAAGAAGCACGTAAGCTAGGTAAGAAAATTGCTAAAAATCAGTTTGATTTTAATGATTTCATAGCACAGATTGGCCAGATAAAGAAAATGGGTAATCTTAAAGATTTAGCAGGGATGATACCCGGAATGGGTAAAATGATGAAAAACATGGATGTTGATGATGATGCGTTTAAAGGCATAGAAGCAATCATTCAATCAATGACTCCTACAGAAAGAGAAAATCCCAAGCTTATGAACGGAAGCAGAAGAAAACGAATTGCAAAAGGAAGCGGAAATGATATTCAGGAAGTAAATCGCCTCATTAAACAGTTTGATGAAACCAAGAAGATGATGAAAATGATGAAAGACAGTAAAGGAATGGCTGGTTTAATGAATAAAATGTCTGGGATGCGATAGATACAAAATATTAGTACAGACTTTTAAATACTGAAAATATTTGTAAAAGACGTATATTTAGATAATATTTTATTGATTGCTGCAAATGAAAAACGAATTCAATAAAGAAAAATTAATTATTCATTGGATTGATAGTTCTGATAAAGATTTCAAGACAATGATTGACCTATATCAAACGAATAATAATAATTGGGCTTTGTTTATGGGGCATTTAGTGATTGAAAAATTATTGAAGGCATTATATGTTTATTCAAAAGATGAATATCCTCCTTTAATTCATGATTTGCGTCGGATTATTGAAAAAGCAGAAATTGAATTAGATTCAAAAATGGAAATTGTGTTGGACAGTATCTCAAGATTTAATATCAAAGCCAGGTATGATGACTATAAGCAAAGTTTTTATAAACTCTGTACAGACGAATTTACTAAAGAATGGATTGAAAAAATAAAAGAATGTCGATTATGGATAAAAACGATGCTATAAAATTAAGTAAAAAATATCTTCAGAAAGTTAAAAGTTCAGAAATTGATTTTTCTGAAGCGTGGTTGTTTGGTTCTTATGCTAAAGGAACTCAACATGATAATAGTGATGTGGATATTGCAATTGTCTTAAATGAAGGTGTTGTAAAATCGTTTGATACAGAAGTTCGTTTAATGTTAATTCGAAAAGGAGAAGAAACGATAATAGAACCTCATGCTTTCACTAAAGATGAGTTCGACTATAACATTCCGATAGTTAATCAAATACTGAACAATGGAATTCGGATTGATATTTAGTATTTATGTTGATAAAATATCTAATTTGATTAATAAAGCAGGATAAACATTTGGTGCGTTTTATTATAGGTTACTAATTGAACTTTCTTAATCTAAATATGTTTATAAAACAAAAAACTCAACAGCATGAAGCTTATAGATGGTAAAAAAGTGGCAAACGAAATTAAAGAAGAAATTGCTAACGAAGTTCAACAAATAAAAGAACAAGGTGGTAAAATTCCTCATTTAGCAGCAATTATAGTTGGTCATGATGGAGCCAGTGAAACCTACGTTGGACACAAAGAAAAAGCTTGTACACAGGTTGGTTTTGATTCAACAGTTTTGCGCTTTGAAGATGATATAGCCGAAGATACTCTTTTAAGAAAAGTTCATGAATTAAATGATAATCCTGATATCGATGGTTTTATTGTTCAGTTACCAATACCAAAACATATATCGGAACAAAAAATTATAGAAGCTATTGATCCTAAGAAAGATGTAGATGGTTTTCATCCAATTAATATAGGTCGCGTGGTTATTGGTTTGCCAGCTTACGTTTCTGCAACACCCGCCGGAATTATTGAACTCATTAAGCGATATAATATTGAAACTTCAGGTAAGGATGTTGTGGTTATTGGTCGAAGTAATATTGTAGGTAAGCCAATTAGTATCTTATTGAGTCAGAAAGCAGATCCGGGAAATGCTACAGTAACATTAACACATAGTCGTACAAAAAATTTAAAAGAAGTTGTTTCAAGAGCCGATATTATTATTGCAGCTTTGGGAAATGCTGAATTCTTGACTGCCGATATGGTAAAAGAAGGAGCAACTGTTATTGATGTTGGAATAACCAGAGTAAAATCAGACAAAATCAAATCGGGCTGGAAACTTTTAGGCGATGTAAAATTTGATGAAGTAGCCGAAAAAGCTGAATATATAACTCCTGTTCCGGGTGGTGTTGGTCCAATGACCATCGTTTCATTATTACAAAATACCCTTAAAGCCGCAAAAGGAGAAATTTATCCGAAATTTTAAATAAAGTACAACATGCATTCTTGCATGTTGAAGAAACGCACAAGCCTGTCTGCCTGCAGGTAGAAATGTGCATTTTAATAAATATCCAACATTTTAATTCATAAATACAGATTATTAGCAGGAAGGGACTTGAAAAAGTCCCTTTTTCGTAGTGTATTTTTTACTTTCGCCCGTCATTCCCGTCCCGAATTCTAAGACTAAAACAAATAGTTGAAAACTATTTGATAAGTTATTTTGCCATAACTTGACATGGGGGTATAATATTTAATAAATTGTATTAAAATATCTAAAGATTATTTTCTATGGAAAACAACCTGATATATAAAGTATATGATTTTTTTAATCATATAATTAACCCTTATGATATCAAGCTTTCTTCCGTTCTTTCCGAAAAAACATGTCCGGTAACTGGACTTGATATTTCTATG
The DNA here is from genome assembly GCA_030643125.1 of Bacteroidales bacterium. GTDB lineage: Bacteria > Bacteroidota > Bacteroidia > Bacteroidales > UBA12077 > UBA12077. The sequence goes on along the minus strand of DAOWML010000113.1, from coordinate 4,575 downwards.
CAACCTAAAAACAGCAAATTTCTAAGTTCTTCAGGGGTAAAATGGTACTACGAAAATGATATAAAAATATTTAATAAAATCTTAGCACCCAGGTTAACTGATAGTTTTAAAAACAAAGATATTAACATACAATTCAGAGAAGTTGCTCACAGTATACGAAATGCAGACAGTAATCCACGTAACAATACCAGAAGAGCTATTCAAAAACTTCTTGATGAAAAAGACAGCCTGTTTAATAATATGCAACTAATAGAAAAGACTAAACTCCAGGAAGCAGGAATGGGGAGTAGTTCTGATTAGTATTAACAAATAAACATTAAAAGGTCACGTGTCAAAAATACACGCCAACTGCTTTTTTAGAAATTAATTTGTTATGGTAATTGAGCTTAAAAGTTGAATGTTGGTTAAATCAGAATAATCGTACTGGTACAAACCATCATCACCAATTAGCATTAAAACACCATTAACAGGAATTACATCGTAGGTTTGTATGTCTGGAAATCTGGCAATTATATTATCTGTATCTGTAATATTATCAACATCGCTTGCATCATAAATTTTAAGTCCTGCACTACCATCACATATAAATAAAACCGAATTGTCAATACCTAAACCATAAGGTTCTGTCATAGCGTATGATCTTACAAGAGTTGGTTCCTTAAGATTGCTTATATCTATTACATCCAACTGATCGGATGTTTCGCCACATAAATTTCCCGATCTAAGTGTCACATAGGCATAATCGCCTTCAACAACAACAGGATCGCAACTGGTTATATGCCAGTAATCAGAAACATAAACAGGATTATACGGATTACTAATATCATAAATCAGCATTCCGCTTTGTGAGCCAATAAATAAATGATTTCCCGATGGAAATAAAGTTTCAATATTCCAACCAATGTTGAGTGTTTTTGTCACATAGATATTGTCTAAACTTGCTATATCTATAACCTTTAATGAATAAGAATCAATGGTGTACAAAACATCGTCTTTAGCAGTAAATCGTGCCATAGATCCTCCAACACCAAAAGAAGATGCCCCTGATGAATAACCAGCCGTTCCGTTTGAATATGACGAAAGCATATAATCAACACTCTCGTACCATGGATAAACAGGGTAGATACGTTCTTCAACTTCACGAGTAACTTTTTTTAGTTCCCAGTCAACAACAACTCCTTTTTCGTAGTCAATTTCATCTACGCGGTAGTTTTCATCGTAAGGAGGTAATATGTACGGGAATAGGTCTTCAAGTCTGCTCACTTCGGCAATGCTGTTTATATCTGCTATATCAATAGCAACTAAATCGATATAACTATCGGCATATAGAATATCATCTTTAATTGATATATCAACATTCCCGGGAATATTAATAAAAGCAATATTTTGAGGTGACGAAGGGTCGGAATTATCAATTACATGAATACCATCAAGGTATTCGTTTACAAATAAATAATTTTCGTAAAAATATATTTTTCCGGGATTTTCAAGATTTCGGGCTGTTTCCGAATGAACCGAACTCCTTAGTTCTTCATAGGTAATGTATATTGGCACATTGGCCATATAGGTTTCAATAATCTGATCATCGCAACTACTTAATAAAATAGTTGTAATGAATATATAAAATATCGATTTTAATATGTTTTTCATTAAAGGATTTAATTAAATAATTAATACAAACCTAAGATGATGAACGCAAAAAAATGGTTGCGTATATTTTTAATTATCGTGTTTTTTTATTATTTTATACCCTCATTTAATTAATACGGCATGGCAACATTCATAACAAACAGGTTTTTCGTAATAATTTTATTATCATTCTTTTTTTCAAATACTTTGGCCGTTAAGCATTTTGATACAAAAATTGATAGCCTTAATTATCTTCTTGAAACTTCTGCCGACTTGGAAAAAATTGATATTCTGAATGAATTATCAACAATTTATGACACAATATCGTATATCAAATCTTTAGATTATGCAAATAGGGCTCTTGAATTAACAAAAAAAATAAAAAGTAAAGAAGATATTGCTATTTCTTTAAATAGGGTTGGAAGAATACAATATTTCCTGAGCAATTACGATAAATCAATTAATTATTTTCTTGAATCACTTAAAATACGAGAAGAAATTGGTAACAATAAAGCTGTTGCGCAATCATATAATAACCTTGGAGTAATTTATTTGTATTTAGCCAACTTTAATAAAGCATTGGAATATTTGCAAAAAGCATGGGATGCTAGTGAAGGGGTCGAAGATGAGATGTTTACGATAAAATTGTCTAACAACCTTGGAATTGTTTATATGAACTTAGCAAACTACGATAAAGCATTAGAATATTATCAAAAAACCTTAAATAACAGCATAGAGACTAATAATAAAAAAATGGAGGGTACTTGTTTAAACAATATCGGAATTGTTTATTGGTATTTAGAAGATTATAATAAAGCTTTGGAATATTATCTGAATGCAGTAAAAAAAAGTGAAAACATAGGAGATAAATGGAGTGTTTCCAACACTTCAAGAAATATTGGTGAAGTTTATATAAAACTTCAAGATTATAATAATTCATTGTTATATCTTAATACCGGCTTAAAAATAGCTGAAGAAATTGAGTCAAAGCACTTAATTAAAGATTGCTATGTTACTTTTTCCGAATTGTATTATGCAAAAGGTAGTTACAAAAAAGCCTACGAATATCATCAACTGTATTCAAAAATTAAGGATAGTATTTTTTCAGAAGAAACAGGAAAAAATATTGCTGAAATGGAAGTGAAATTTGAAACTGTAAAAAAAGAAAAAGAAATTGAAATTTTAGAAAAAGAAAATGAAATCAATATATTAAAGTTAAAAAAACACAAAATCCAAAGAAATTTATTAATCGTAAGTTCATTATTTATTTTATTTTCAATCATTATATTATATAGTCGGTTTTTACTTAAAAAGAAAACTAATGATCAACTTAAAATCGCTATTAAAAAAATATCAAAATCTGAAGCAGAGCTTAAAAAATCAAATACTGCAAAAGATAAATTTTTTACAATTATTTCTCATGATCTTAAAGGGCCTTTCAATTCATTACTTGGGATTTCAGAATTATTAATAAAAAAAGCTAAAGAATATGATAAAGAGAAAATTCTAAAATTTAGCAATGCTGTTAATACATCTGCTCGTGATTTATATAATTTAGTAGAAAATCTACTTTTATGGGGAAGAACTCAAGCAGGTAATTTGCAAAACAATCCCGAAAAGGTTGATTTAAGAAAATTAGTTATTGATAATATATCTGTTTTGAAAAGTAGTGCAGAAAAGAAAAATATTATTTTATATCATGAGATTCCTGAAAATACTTATATATATGTTGATATAGATATTGTTTCAATGGTGATTAGAAATTTAATATCAAATGCTTTAAAATTTACCAATAGCGGTGGGAAAATAAGTGTTGTTTCTGTTGAAAAAGATAATTTAGTTGAAATTTCTGTTATTGATACAGGAATTGGTATCAGCGAAGAAAACATAAAAAAATTGTTTAGGATAGATATCCATTATACAACAAAAGGTACTTCTGATGAAAACGGAACAGGTTTAGGTTTAATTCTTTGTAAAGAATTTGTGGAGAAATCAGGTGGAATAATATGGGTGGAAAGTGAGCCTGGCAAAGGAAGTTCTTTTAAATTTACATTACCTGAAATTTCTTAACCTGTGCAATACTTATTCTTAGTGTTATTCTTAGTGGTTGTTGTATGTAATCTCAGACACAAAATAAAATTTAAGTTATACGCAACCAAGCCAATATTTTGCGCATCTTGCAAGTGTGGTAATTTTTAAATCTAAATTCAGTTGTTAATGAAGAAATATTCTAAAGTATTAATCATCTTTTATTTTTTGATCTCAGTTTTATTTATTCCAGAATTTTCCGTGGCACAAGAAAAAACGCAGGATGTTATATCTTTAAATAATGGAAGTATTCTGCATGGCGAAATAATTGAAATAAAAGCCAACGAATCTATTACATTAAAAAGTAACTGTGGAGATATATGGGTAATTAATCAAACTGATATTGAACGAATTACTAAAGAACCTATTTCAAGGTCAATTATTCTTAAAGATTCGATAGGGGAAATATCTTATAAAAGAAAAGGATTTTATTCTAATATAAATATTGGATTTTTGTTTGGTGGCAATATGGATACTCCATTTCCTCCACTCAGTTTGATGTTTGTTAATGGTTATCAGTTTGATTGGGGTTTGGCTCTGGGTGCAGGTTTAGGTTTAGAATTGTTAAATGAAGCCTATATGCCGGCAGTTGTTGATATCCGATATACATTCAGAAATTCAAAGATTAGCCATTTTATATATATACAGGGAGGTTATGCTATTTCGTTAGAAGACCCTGATCCTTATGATTATGATTATTACAGTTATTATGATTCTGATTCAAAATCAAAAGGAGGGTATTTAATTAATCCCGGAATTGGATTTAAAATAAATTTAAATAACAAAAATGCATTTTCGTTCGGTATAGGTTACAAATACATGCAGGTACAACATACATATCAAGAATATAACGGACAG
>DAOWML010000235.1 GCA_030643125.1 Bacteroidales bacterium | reverse complement strand
ATAAAAAGAGTAATAAACTTTTCTCCTTTAGCACTGGCCATAACTCTTTCGTTAATTTTTTTAATAAACTCGGGGAGTGGTATATCTGTTGTTAATAATGCTCTCAGGTTTGCCTGAAAATTCGACATTAATAATGCTGCTGATATTCCTTTCCCTGAAACATCAGCAATACAAAAAGCAACCTCATGTTCATTTAAACGAATAAAATCATAATAATCACCACCTACTTCAAAGTGTGGATGATAAAAGGTTGAAACCAGAATTTTATCATTATTGGGAAGAGTTGACCTGTCGGGAATTAGCATTGATTGCATTTTAGATGCCATCTCAAGCTCTTTCTTTAACGCTTCCTGTTTCAGTGAGTCTTTGTATAATCGAATGTTTTCAATGGCAACAATAATAATATTCGATAGCGTTTGAATAAAGTGAAGATGTTTAATAGTCGGGCTAACACCCTCTTTTTCTTCATCAATATCTCCAATTAAAACAAATGCAATTGGAATATTATTATTTATAACAGGAATAATATTATCAAAAACTCTAAGGGTTGGATTAGGTGATGCAGTAATAAAAGAAATTTCTTTGTGCTCCAATAAATCTTTCTCAACATCAATTCTTTTAATTATCTCTTTGGAACATCCTGAGCTTAATATCAGCTCCCACTTTTTATTATATTTAAAAATCAGAAGTTTACCAATATTAAGGTCTTCACGAAGAATTTCCTCATAACGTTTAAGTAATTCTTTTGTGGAAAGATTGGCATTAATTGCCTTAGTAATTGTAAGTAGGGTGTTAAGCTTAAATGTCGAAAGCTTTAACCTGTTTATTGATGCTTTTCCTGTAAGATCCATTTGATTCTGATTTTCAAGTCTGAATAAATGTACAAAATTTACAAATAAAAAGAAAATCTATTCTTTTACTCTTTCCCCGTATGAGTTATCCCTGGTATCTACTTTAATTTTATCGCCCGTATTAATAAATAAGGGAACCATAATTTCAGCATTGGTTTCCAGTGTTGCAGATTTAAGCGATGTGCTTGACGAAGTATCTCCTTTTAATCCCGGTTCGGTATACGTAACTTCTAAAACAACAAATGGAGGCAATTCACAATACAAAGGGGTTTCGGTATCTGCGTGCCAAACAGCTTCAACATTCTGACCTTCTTTTAATAAATCGGGAGTATTAATTAGATCTTTTTGGAATGCTACCTGTTCAAATGTTTCATTGTGCATAAAATGATAACCCATATCATCTTTATATAAGAACTGGTAAGGACGGCGCTCAATACGCTGTATATTTACTTTTACTCCGGCATTAAAAGTGTTATCGATAACCTTTCCTGTTTTCAGGTTTTTAAGTTTTGTTCTGACAAAAGCTGCACCTTTACCGGGCTTTACATGCTGAAACTGAACAATTGTAAATAAATTACCATTAAATTCTATACATAAACCATTTTTAAAATCTGATGTGCTTGCCATGTTTTATTAGTTTTATCTTTATTTTTAATACAAAAATAGTGTAAATCATTGAAATTTCGTAACTAAAGATTGCCTGAACATTTTAGGCACTTTAGACATTTATAAGTATTTTTTATTTCAACTGTTCCAGTTTATGTTGTAATCCTGAATATTCAATCAAATCACATTTAATTGACCCAATAATTAAATCTATTCGAATCTTAAGTGGTATATAGTTTTTATCTTTTGACATCCAAATTGTAACATCGTCTTCGGAGTCAAAAATTCTTCCGGGCTCAACTACCGGCGTAAATTTCATGCTATTAAATTTACCCATCTTGGTTTTTATTTTTTCATCACCTACGTATTTCATTTTTAGCGGAAAAATTTCGTCGGCAAAAAATGTATCCATAATTATTTCGTCACCAACATTTTTTACTCTACTCACCATCGATTCTCTGAAGTAATAAAATGCGCCCAGCATATCTAAAATATTTTCAGGCACATCGTGTTCTCCGGATTTTTGGCTTATAACTTTTTTATCTTTATAGTTATACCTTACTTCGTTATAATACCTGTATTTCCCCTCACTAATATTTCTAATGGCAAGATATGTTTGATTATTTTCCGGCCTGAAAAAACTTTCATAAACATCGCGAACCTCAAACAATTTATCTGCCAAGCCAATAGTTTTTGCTGTTGCTTTTGCATAAAATAAATTCTGATTTTCAAATACTGAATCGCAAATAGTAAAAGTTGCTGTTCCTGCATTTAACCAACCAAAATAAGCGATGTAAATCAATTTCTCTCCTGAAATAAAAGGTTTTTCATCTACAGGATAAGACCCACTAAAACTTTTACTTATAACTAAAAATACTAAAAGGATTATTGATTTTCTTATTACGGATTTCATTTTGTTAAATTTAATTCAAAAACAAAATCTATGCAATTATTAAAATATATTTTTCTTAGGTACTGTTGCTATAAAATCCTTCAAATAAAAGGGCTCAAAATAAGCAACATCTTCAAATAGCTTTTCCCTGAATGCAATTTCTGATAATCCTGCCATATAACTTGATGACGGGTTAAAATTCTTTACAAAAACTGCATTTTCGTGTTTTACAACTTCCCTTATTTTTTCTGAACCATCACCAAAAAAAATCATTTTTTGTTTCCGTAAAATATCCTGATATGAATTTTCATCAATAATTTCAGCTTTTACATCCCTGATAAATTCTCCTTTTGAATTAAAAAAAGCAGAATAAACCTCCATCCTTCTGGCATCGATCATAGGAACAAGAATTGAATTCTCAAAATCATCTACAGAAATGTCATTTGAATTCGCTTTTAAAATTATTCCATTTGCCATCGACTGAAGAGTATTAATGGCGATTAAGGGAACATCTTTTGCGTAACATAAACCTTTGGCAGTTGAAACACCAATTCTTAATCCTGTATATGAACCGGGTCCTTTGCTTATTGAAATTGCATCAAAATCATCAATTTTATAATTTAAATCATTTAACAATTGACCTATAAAGATAGTTAGTAGCTTTGCGTGCGATTTCTCCTTAGTGCTTTCCTTTATTCCCTTTACTACTCCATCAAGGGAAACACAAACAGAGCAAACTTGAGTAGATGTTTCAATATTAAAAATCAGCGCCATATATATAACATTCGTTTAAATATTTAATCGATGAATTTAATCTTTTTCCTTAAATAATTCATCCTTATCTACTATCTTAACAATCGAGCCGTTTTTTAATCTTCGCGATATAGCACTATAAGGTGCTGTAACAACTTTGTCATCTTCAGTCAGCCCTTCGGAAATTTCGATGTACTTGTTATCCTGTATCCCTGTTTTAACTGTTTGTAAAATCGCAGAATCGTTGTATACAACAAAAACTACTTCTTTTAATTCTGCTTCTGTATCAACAACAATATCATTAAGTTTTTCAATTGAATCAGCTCTGGTAGTAACACACTGAATAGGGATTGTTAAAATATTAGTTTTGGTATTTGTCTGAATATCAACCGAGGCAGACATTCCCGGTCGAAACGGATTTGGGTTGTTATCGCTAATTAAATGTTTGTAAGATTGTTTTAGCAACAATACCTTTACAACAAAACTTGTTACCTGATCAGTGGTCATTCCGGAGACATTAGCCGAATTGGCAATCTCAGTAACAACTCCAATAAAAGTTTCTCCTAAATATGCGTCTATTTCGATTAGTGCGGTATCCTTTAATATTACTTTTACAATATCGTTTTCATTAACATCAACCTTTACTTCCATACGATTTAGATTTGCTATCCGTAACATTTCAGTTCCTGCCATCTGCATTGTTCCAACAACACGCTCTCCTTTTTCAACGTTAAGCATCGAAATGGTTCCACTCATAGGAGCATAAATAGTTGTTTTTCGTAAATTTTCTTCGGTTTCTGAGAGTGATGCTTTAGCACTTTCAATAGAAAACATTGCACTTTCAACAGATTTTTTAGCAGCTTCTAATTCGGCTTTAACCATTTCATAGGATGAAAGTGCTGACTCGTAATCGGCCTTAGAAATTGTTTCCTGTTCCCACAAAATCTTATTTCTATCATACGCGTTTTTAGTTTGTGTATACTTCGCTTTAATTTGCTCGAAAAAGGCTTCGTTATTTGCCTTATTTGCTTTTGCCGAGTTCACTGCAGCCCTCGCCCTGTCAACAGCAGATAAATAAATGTCGGGTTTTATTTTTAGTAACAAATCTCCCTTATTAACATTGTCGCCTTCTTTGATATACAATTCTACAATTTCTCCTGAAACATCAGGTGATATTTTTACTTCAGTTTCAGGTTGAATTTTACCACTTGCAGTAACTATTTCGGTTATCGTTCTTAATTCCGGATTTTCAGCTGTTACTTTAATTTCTGCTTT
>DAOWML010000233.1 GCA_030643125.1 Bacteroidales bacterium | reverse complement strand
AATAGCCAGACCTAAACCTGTTCCTCCAAATAACTTATTGGAACTATTTTCTGCTTTAATAAACCTGTTGAAAATATCTTTATGATATTTCTTAGGAATCCCTATTCCTGAATCTTTTACAAAGAACTCCAATTGGTTTCCTTTAATTTCGTATCCAAAATCAATTTTACCGGTATCGGTAAATTTTAATGCATTACTTACTAAATTAAAAAGTATCTGTTTTAATTTTGATTTATCTGTTTTTATCGTTGCTTCTTTATCTGACAATCCTTTAAAGACATTTAGTTTAAGATTTTTTTCCTTTACTTTAAGTTCAAAAAATGAGAATGTTTCTGAAATAATTTTATTTACAGATATTTCTTCTTCATATAAATCAATCTGACCTGTTTCAATTTTAGAAATATCTAAAATATCATTAACAATATTTAAAAGCTGTTTACTGCTATCAACAATTATATTTGCATAATAATCATATTCTTTTTTATCTATATAATTTGTTTTTTTCAGAAGATCTGCAAAGCCAATAATACCATTCATAGGTGTGCGGATTTCATGTGACATGTTCAATAAAAATGCCGTTTTTAACCGGTCATTTTCTTCGGCTTTTTCTTTGGATTTAATTAATTCTTCCTCAGTCTTTTTACGATCAATAGAAATGCTTATCAGATCAGAAACAAATTCAAGCATTTTCATATCTGATTCGTTAAATGCATTTTCGTCTGAGTAACTTTGAACAACGAGAACACCGGTTACTTCTCCTTCAATTTTAAGAGGTACTCCAAGCCATATTTCCGAATCTGTTCCGAAACGTTCAATATCTCCTGATTTTTCTAATTTCTTTATTATTTCTTTAGTAGCAAACAGGGGTTCTTGAGTTTTTATTACGTAATAGGTTAATGTTTTTCCTGCCGGGAAAGTAGTAAATTCATCCTTTTCGTCAACGAAAAATGGTAATGAAAGGGTATCGGTTTTATGGTCGTAAAGGGCGACATAAAAATTAGTGGTATCGATAATTGTTCCCAGTTCTTTTTGTATCAGACTAATTAATTTTTTAAGATTATCAGTTGTAATAACTGCATTGGAGATATTGTATGATACCTTTTGGATTTGCCCTGCACGCTTTCGTTCGGTAATATCACGGGCATTCCCCTGAAATCCTATAATTTCCTTGTTATTATCAAATAATATCTTACCCATAACCTCGAGAGGGACCTCTCTGCCATCCTTGTGAAATAAATATAGCTCAAATATTGAAGAGTAAGTATCTTCTTTTTGTAATTCATCTTCCACTATGCTCTTGAAATGCTGTAGTTCTTTTAGCGTGCAATGGCCCTTTAATGCACTTCCCGTCCATTCTTCCTGTGTAAAACCAAGCATAGGTAAAATGGACTGATTAATATATGTAAACTTCAAATCTTTATCCATTTTCCAGACACAATCAATAGTGTTTTCTGCAAGTAAACGATACTTTGCTTCACTTTTACGTATTGTCTCCTCTGCCTGCTTGCGTTCGGTGATATCTTCAACTGTACCTTCGTAATAAAGAACCTGATTGTTACTATCATAAATTACTCTAGCGCTTTCGCGGATAAAAATAGTTGTGCCATCCTTTTTTTCCCAAACAGATTCTAAACCTTTTATTTCGCCTTTTTTTTCTATTTTTTCGAGAAACGTGTGGCGCGAATAACCGGATCCGAAACCTTCTTTTTCTAAATTAAGTTGGGCTAATTCATCCAAATTGTTATACCCAAGCATATTAACAAGTGCAGGATTTGCTAAAACAATTTTACCATCGGGGGTGGTTCGATATATACCAATGGTCGTATTTTCGTACAAACTTCTGAATCGTTCTTCGCTTTCTGTAAGTATTTTTTCGTATTTTCTTTCTATTGTTACATCTCTTGCACAGCCTATTGTTCCTATTATATTATTATTATACCAAAAAGGAGCCTTGCTAACATTAAGAATAGTATATACACCTTGAATATATCCTGTTTCATCTGAATTTGTTTGCTTTTTTGATTCAATGGTTTTCAGGTCAGAAACTGTACAAAGACCCCCAAATGTATTATAATCAGCATTTTCAGGATGAGAGTTTTTTTCCCTTTTTGCAAAATATAAATCTGTTTTCCCAATTGGCTCGTCCGTATTTTTTGCATTCAGTAAATTTTCACAACATGATTTATTTACAAAAATATATTTCCCTTCTAAATCTTTTGCCCATATTAGTTCGGGCAAATTATCACACATTAGCCTTAACATCGTAAATAAATGTTCGTATCCGACTTTGCTCTTTTGGAGATCTCCCAGAGTTTGAAAAGATTTAATTCTTGCTTTTATTAACTTTTCATTAACGCTATAAGCAATTATGGAAACAATAATAAAAGGTATTGATCTGTAAAAATCATGAATAATATTTGGAGTTTCCCTAAAAAAATTACTGGCACAGAGTACTACTATTAAAAATAAAGTTGTTAATAAGCCTTTCTTCCGCCACCATAAAATTGATATAATAATCGGTATATAAAAATAATGGCTAAATACTTCCCCGGTATCTCTAATTATATGGAAATAATAAATTAATAGAACTGAAACTATTAATAAAAGGATAATCGAAATAAGTCTTACAGTATCTTTAGTTTTCATAATCTTTAAACTATTAAATATTTAAGATACACAATATTACATGTTGCTTCGTAAAAATAACAAGATTATATATACAAAACAAAATATCGCTTTTTGAAAATCGCACTTTTTCAATTTTAAATTCTTTGAATTAGTTGAAGAATTACTTCATTTATTACACAAAAACTAAAAATCTTTGTTCAATAACTGATAAAAATATAAAATTTCATTCAGTATTGTATCAGAAAATTCTTCAGGAATATCATGTCCAAGACCATTAAGCCAAAAAGTTTTGGCATTTGGTATTATTTCTGCACATTTTTCACCATGCACAATAGAAATTAATGGATCAGATTTACCATGAATAATAAGTGTAGGGGATTGTATTTTTTCAAGCTCCGCATAGCGAGATCCTGATAAAGATGTTGCATATGTATGTTGTTTTAAAACTTTAGGGTTATATCCCTTGCGATTTCGAATATTATATAAAACCTGTTCTGATATTTTTTTATAATCTAGTTCGTACTTTTGATCTCCCATTAATAAATTCCGTACAGCAATTTGCAATTTAACCGAATTTTGTTCACTTTTTAAAATCCCATATCTAAGACCTAATTTAATAAAACTCTTTATCACACTCATCGGAATTCCGGATAATTCAGAATCTTCAACATATCCCGACGACATAATTGAGGTTAAACTGATTACCCTTTCAGGGTATCTAATAAGCATTTCCTGAGCTATCATCCCACCCATTGATAAACCAATTAAATGTGCTTTTTGAATTTCAAGTTCATCTAAAATTGCAATTCCATCGGCAGCCATATCTGATAATGAATATGCTGTGGATTTACTCCAGTTTTCCATCCAGTCAGAAAGTCCGGTTCCTCTATAATCAAAACGAATAACCTGATAACCGGAATCGATCATTGGTTGAATAAAATAATCGGGCCATGCTATACCATCGTTTGCTATTCCCATGAACAATAAAATGGTAGCTTTCGCAGAATCTTCAGCTTGGAATAATTCGTACCAGATTTTTACCGAATCGTTCATTGCAAACCCGGTTTCTCCTTTAACAATTTCCGGAACTTCAGATTTAACAACTTCTTTAATTATAGATTTTGCTTCCGAAGATAATTTTGGAGCTGTTGAGGTATATATTAATACCCCTATAATTACAACAAGAAAAAGTGAAATAAAACTTACCAGAAGAATCTTAAAAATTTTCTTAAATCGCATAATAATTGTTAAGATATAATATTATAAAAACTCCAAAATCGAATCTTCAATTTCTTTCATATTGAATGGTTTTCTGAAATATTTATGTATCAAGCGTTCGTTTAATGCGTCGGCAATTTCTTCAGTTATATCGAAACCTGTTAAAATAAAAAAACGGATATGAGGGAAATCTTTTTTAGCCAGGCGAATAAACTCGACACCATTCATCCCCGGCATTTTCATATCACTAATGACAACTGCAATTTGAGGATTTGTTTTTAATTGCTCCAATCCTTCAGCACCTGATTCTGCTGTTAAAATATTAAACTTCTTTTTTAAATTAATCTCAAATAACTTAAGATTTAATGGCTCATCATCCACATATAGTATTGTAATCTTTTCGTCCATCATAATTATTTTTTGCTTAAAGGTAATGTTATTTTAGCAGTAGCCCCATTTTCTACGCTTGATTCAAACTCTATTGTTCCCTTATGTTCTTCTTAAATATTAAAAGTTATTTATTATCCCAAACCTGTACCCTTTTCTGTTTTTTTTTTT
>DAOWML010000160.1 GCA_030643125.1 Bacteroidales bacterium | reverse complement strand
AACGGTAGTAAAAGATAAACTTCTGAAAATAAAGATGAACTCAAATTTATTTGATGATGAAGTTAAAGTAAAAATCTATTTGACTTTTAAGGAAATAAGAGAAATAACCTCTAATGCTTCGGCTGAAATTAAAATTTTGGACGAAGTAAAAGGAGATAAGATTTTTGCTGAAGCAACCAGTGGTGGTAGAATTTTAATGAAAGTACAATTAAATGCTATTGAACTAAAATCTTACCAGGGAGCACATATAGATGTTTCAGGAACTTGTAAAATACAAGAAACTTTTGTGAATACCGGAGGAGTACTTTCTGCTTCGAACTTTGAATGCGACGAAGTTTTTATACGTATGAACACCGGTGGAAAGGCAGAAATAATTGCCAATAAAAGAATAGAAGCTAATGTTAATACAGGTGCCAGCTTAAGTTTTTTTGGGAAACCTGAAAATGAAACTCTAAATACTACTTTAGGCGGGAAAATTATAAAATGGGATGAGGATGAAAACCCCGAAATAGAAAAGGATTGAATTCTACCAGTCCTTTTTGTTTAATTAAATATTTTTATTGTTGTTTAACTCTTTCAGCATCAACTATTTTGTATAGTTTATCTGATCTTCTAATCAAAGTGTTGACAGGAACAGAACATCGAACTCCTTTCTCCGCAATTTCCGTATTTTTTAAATCAACTCTTATTTCGTCAACAGTTAATTGCACTACGCCTGTTGTTGGGCCGGTTATAAGCATTTCATCACCTACTTTTAAATTATGAGATTCAATTAGAAATTCGGCCACCTTGATTTTTGTAAAATAATTAGTTGTTTTACCAATATAAATCTTGCGTTTTGTTGCTCTTGAACCATACTTGTGGCTCCATTCACCCAGTTTTTGGCCAAGGTAATATCCATCCCAAAAGCCACGGTTAAAAACGGCTGAAAGGCGACTCATCCAATTACTAATTTTTTCTTCGTTATATGTTCCATCCAAATAAGCAAGTACAGCTTCATTATAACTTTCTGAAACGGTTTTAACGTATTCCGGTGGCCGCGCTCTTCCCTCAATTTTTAAAACACTAACTCCTGCATCAAGCACTTTGTTTAAAAAGTTTATTGTACATAAATCCTTGGGCGACATAATGTATTCATTGTCTATCTCAAGTTGGTTTCCGGATTCTTTTTCTGTTACAATATATGCTTTTCTGCACGTTTGCATACAAGCTCCACGATTAGCCGAGTAATTTTTTTCGTGAAGACTCAAATAACATTTCCCCGAAATTGCCATGCAAAGCGCACCATGAATAAACATTTCGATTTTCACTAAATTCCCTGACGGCCCGGTAATATTTTCTTCTTTTATAGCTTTGCTAATTTCAGCAACCTGATCAAGAGAAAGTTCGCGTGCTAAAACAACCACATCAGCAAATTGCGCAAAGAATCTTAAGCTTTCAATATTACTAACATTTAATTGTGTTGAAATATGAACCTCAACACCAATTTTTCGTGCATAGTTTATAACAGAAATATCTGAAGCAATAATAGCTGTAACTTTATTTTTTTTAGTGGCATCAACTATTTCACGCATTAAGTCCAGTTCCTTATCATAAATGACAGTGTTTACTGTTAAATATGACTTAATATTATTTTTATTACAGATATTAACAATATTCTCAAGATCGTCAAAAGTAAAATTATTGGATGAATGAGCTCTCATATTCATTTTCTCAATTCCAAAATACACGGAATCTGCACCACCCTGAATGGCAGCCATAAGTGATTCATAAGAACCAACAGGAGCCATTATTTCATAATCTTTTCTTTTCATCTTTTTTGTTTCCAATAATCCTAAAGTTTTTGCAAAGTTAAATTTTTAGCCTGACTAATTCATGAATCCAGTATGAAAACTAAAACAACTGCACTTTAGGTGCTTAACGCCTGCCTGCTGACGACAGGCAGAGGTTTTCACAGCTTGTCCCGTTTACAGGAATCGGAGAGAGCAATAAAAAATAATCATTTAAAAAACTGCAAACTGCTTACTATTCATTGTATTCTGCTGCTTGTTTTGAAGCCTGACACTCAATATTTAATGCTTAATACTTGACTTTCATCAAACAATTTAATATCTTAATGAAGTAAAAATCCATTCTCTAAGAAGGTGGCTTTGAATTACACTTATTGGGCGCTTTATTATTAGTAATTAGGGAATAATGGAATAATGGAAATTTGCACAAGGTGTTACGTTCAAAAACTCAAACAGGGATTAATTCCAATATTCCAGCATTCCAATAATTTTTATCATGTATAACAAATAAAGAACATTACTATCATAAAAGAAAGTAGATTTTTAATTTAAATTTAAATTTCCATTATGTGTCAGGATCAAATTTTAATAGAAACAGTGGGATATATTAAGAAAGAAGAAAATCTTACAACGGTTGAAAATAATATTATCCCTCACACATTTGTTTTAGAAAACTTACAACCATTTCCCGGTTATCATGGAGCAAATTTACCTGAGAAACTCAGACCCCGATCTTTGTTTTTAATTATTACAAAAGAATATTCGTTTGAAGATATTGCCAGGATAAGCAAAAAGATCAAACAAAATTTCCAGTATGATTTTAATGCGTCCATTGGACATATTTATTTTAAAACAACAACATATACTTGTATTCGAATTAAGTATTTGAAAAGTTTTACATTCCTACCTGAGCTACAGGGATTATTTCAGGAATATGGGATAAAATTTGCAAAACAAAAAATAATTGATTCAAAGGGATTAATCGTAATAAACAAACAATTTTATGTCGCTGAACTTGAGGACGGTTTATACAATGACTTGGAGGAAGACTCTAAGTTCTATATTGAACTTCCAAGAGATTTACCTTGGGATGTGTTTAAAGAAATTACTCTAAGTATTAAAAACAATATCGACAACAGTGATTTTGATGCTGCTCAGGGAGTTTTTTACAGGAAAGAGGGAATTGTAGAAGTAGTCAGATTGTATATTTGTGAAGGAGAAATTGATAAAATAAAAACTATTCATAAACTTTATATTGATAAGATAAAAAAATATAAATAGAGAATTTATTGTATTGCTTGAAGCCAAGTTTATAGCTTGGCTTTTTTATTTACTTAGTGTAAAATAAATTAAAACTCTGGTAGAGTTTTTGATACGGAATATATTTACTTTATTTACTTTTGTTTTTTAAACGAATCCGATACGTATTGTGAAATGCGAAATATAAAATCAATTATAATAGGCTTATTTCTGGCAACAACCATTCTTTTAACGCTTGCTATTTCGGCAAGTTATTTTTACGAAGACCAGGTAAGCCAGTATTTAATTGAAGAACTAAACGAGTATCTTTTAACGGAAGTCGAAGTTGAAGATGTGAGTTTTTCTTTACTTAAGAAATTTCCTAAAGCATCACTTGAATTTAAAAACGTATTAGCTCATTCTAAAAAAGGATTTTTTAGTAAAATCCAGGGTTTTAATACCGACACTTTGTTTTTTGCTAAAAGTATTTATGTTCAGATCAACCTATTCGACTTGCTTTCTAAGAATTATAATGTTAGTAGTATTCATTTCGATCAGGGCAACATTAACTTATTTGTTGATCATCTGGGCGACCCAAATTATATATTCTGGGATAAAGAAAAAAAATCAGGAAATAAGGCATTTAATTTTGAGCTGAAAGAAGTTAAAGTTACTCGTTCTGAGATTATATTTTGTAACGATGTAACTAAGTTCTTATTAAAATCGAAAATAAATAAAGTCGATTTTGAAGGAAATTTCTCAAATCAAAATTATTTAATGAAAATAAAGTCAGATCTGTTTTTGAATAAATTAAATATAGAAAATATTGATTATATCATAAATAAAAATGTAAAAGCAAATTTAGACTTAGATATAATCAATAATCTTATCCGGTTAAAAAATGGAGTTTTAAATCTCGACAATTTAAAATTTGGTGTTAATGGAAACATTGAAAAATCGGGCAACAGAAAAATAGACTTGCTTATTTCAGGAAAGAATCTGAATTTAAAAAGGTTTATTAAAAATTTACCACCAAAAGTAATCGATGAATTTCCAAATATAATCGGGCAAAAAGGCTTTGTAACTTTAAACTTAAATATTTCGGGTGAAAATATTAATATTAACAGGCCTCATATCGAAGCTTTGTTCTTGTTAAACGATGTTCAGCTTTTTGATATTGAAAGAGAAATAAGATTAAGCAATGTATATATTGATGGAGAGTTTACTAATGGTGCCGGGAATATTTCGAATACTTCAAAATTGTCATTTAAGAGTTTTAAAATCAATTTAGAAAACAATTATTTTGAGGGAATTTTTGAATTATCAGACTTTAAAAATCCACAAATCAAAATTGACCTTATTTCCGAATTGTATTTTGATGAAATAAAGGAAATATTCCAGATTGACACAATCGATATTTTAAAAGGATATGCAGAAACAAGAATAAAGTATAACGGAAGTTACAGTGAATTGAGGTCGTTTAAATTCAGGGATTTATTAACTAAAGATTATACTGTTAATCTGGTTATTAAAGATGGAGAATTAAAATTTAAAAATCACCCTTTAGTTCTAAATGAAATTTCCGGTAATATTGATTTAAACAGAACTTTATATACTGACAGTCTTTATTTTAAAATAAACGACAATGATTTTTTATTAAAAGGCAGGATATCAAAACTTTTCGAATATTTTAACGAAAAAGAACTTTTTAATATCAATGCAAAATTATATTCCCGAAAATTGAACCTGAACGAATTAGCACTATTATTTAAAATTGATAAAACGGAAAATTCGGGATCATATCAACTCCCCGACAAATTAGCATTACAATTAAGATTAAATATTGAAAATTTTGAAGTAGGCAAGTTTTATGCAACAAACATAAAAGGAAACCTGAACTATAAGCCCCGAATGTTTTCTTTACATGAAATATCTTTTAATTCAATGAACGGGAAAGTAAAAGCAGGTGGTGTATTAATTCAAAAATTCAACAATGATTTTTTGATTAAAACACAGAGCAAGCTTACTGATATTAACATGAACAAGTTGTTTTATTCATTTAATAATTTTGGTCAATCTTTTATCACCAATCAAAATCTGGAGGGCAGCTTAACCGGAGATGTTTATTTTTCTTCGGAATGGTCCGATAAAATTGAAATATACAAAAAAACAGTAAGCTCTGAATGCGATATTACGATTTCAAATGGAGAACTGAATGATTTTGAGCCTCTGTTAGGACTTTCAAGGTTTATTGATGTTGACGAATTAAAAAAGATAAGATTTTCAACTTTGAAAAATAAAATTACAATTAAAAATGAACAAATAATTATTCCTCAAATGGATATTGAATCATCTGCACTAAATCTCAAAGCTTCAGGGACTCACCAGTTTAGCAATGAATATACATACCATGCAAAAGTATTATTATCAGATTTATTATCGGGTAAAATGAAAAAATCTAACCGTAAAAAACAAGTTTATGAAAACATCGAAGAAGATGATAAAGGAAGAGTAACTTTATATTTGATTATAGAAGGCGATAAAGATAAAAGTAGAGTTAAATATGACAGAAAAGCGGCACGTACAGTGCGAAAGGAAAACTTGAAAGATGAACGCAAAGAACTAAAGCAGATTTTAAACGAAGAGTTTGGATGGTTTAAAAAAGATAGTTCAATAAATTCCAAAGTTGTTCAAGACAATGATCAGGACAAATTTGAAATTGAATTTGAAGAAAATCATCCGGAGCAAAAAAAGAAAGAAGAAATAGAATCTGAACAAAAGTTTGTTATCGAATGGGAAGAAGACACAATAAATTAACATGTTACAATAATTT
>DAOWML010000041.1 GCA_030643125.1 Bacteroidales bacterium | reverse complement strand
TTTTTCCGTGCTTCCATCCTATTTTGGTTCTCTCGGTAATCTCAATTAATTCGTTCTCCTTATTTACTCTACAAACACCTCTCGAAACAGAACCATGTTCTGAAAGTGTATTTTTTAACAAATAACCAGCCATACAATTTTTACCTTTGAGATTATTCTGCTGACTTTTCATATAATCTGCTACAACCTTAAAAGCACTTTTACCATAAAAGTCGTCTGCATTAATTACAACAAATGGCTCATTAATAACATCTTTAGCCACTAAAACAGCATGACCTGTTCCCCATGGTTTTACACGATCTGCCGGCAATTCAATCCCTTCAGGTATTTTATTTAATTCCTGAAATACATATTCAATCTTAATTTTCTTGCTATATTTTTCGAAAAGCATTTCATTCATTTCTTTTTCAATATCCCTGCGAATAATAAAAACAATTTTATTAAAACCTGCTTCTATAGCATCGTAAACCGAATAATCGATAATTGTTTCACCGCCTGGTCCAACCTGATCCAATTGTTTTAATCCACCATAACGACTTCCCATTCCTGCTGCTAGTACTAATAATGTTAAATTCATTTGTATATTCTTTTTATGTTATTCGTTTTTAATAGAATTTTAGAAGCTCAAAATTAGTGTAGTTTTATTAATTAACAAGATATTAGTATTGAGATTTGAGTTTTAGTATTTTTTAAAAAACATTTTATTTTGAACTCTAATAATAATAACTCAATTTCGTTTTATTTTTTTTATCTAAAAAGAATAATTAATTTTAGAATCTAAATTAACAAACTCTAATTTAATTATGATATCAGAAAAAATTGAAAGTTTAATCTTTCAAAATAAAACTAAAGACCAGTTAATTGAAAATACCTTGACCAGCTTAAGTGGCTTATTAGCAGATGCTTTTAATGGTGATGATGTAAATCAGCTTAAGAATGAGTTTCCTGAAAAAATTCAAATTGAAGATGTTGGAATACAATTAAAAGCTGTTGCTGTTTATTTAAATAGCAAGGAGTTTGAAGTGCCATGCGTAGAAATTTCAATTGACTTAATACAAGAAAAAACACAATATGAGATTGGAATATATTCGCTTATATTTGATGAGAATTGTGAGCAAATTGATGAAATATTGATTCTAAATTAATGCTTTCATATGTAATTAAATATATTCTTCCGGTATTTTTATTTCTTAATTGTTATAATCTAAAATCACAGGTTTTTAAAGTTGACACAACTCACCAACCGAAAGAATTAATAGAAAAATACTTTTTAAGTAAAAATCATGACGGCATAAAAATTCGGAATGTTAAATATTCCGGTGTTAAAAAGGCTTTGGGAATATTTTCGTACATAAGTAATCTGCAAGATTTACCGCCATGTGGTATTGTTTTAAGTTCAGGGAATGTTCTTGATGCATTAGGACCTAATGATTTTACAGCTTCAACAGAGAATTATTGTTTTGGAGATATGGATCTTCAATCAGTAGTAAATTCAAAAACATTCGATGCAGCTATTATCGAGTTTGATTTTATTTCACTAACAGATAGCATCAACTTTGTATTTCAGTTTGCATCGGAAGAATACCCTGAATATGTAAAAAAAGGGGTAAGTGATATTTTTGGATTTTTCGTTATTAATAAACAAACCGGTATTAAAAAGAATATTGCATTACTCACAGGGAAGAATACTCCTATTACCATAGATTTGATTAATGGAGAAACTAATCCTGAATTTTATATAAGTAACAATCATTCTGATTATAAGTATAATGAGAATGACAGGTTAAGAGATTATCAGTTTCATGAGAATAATTATTTATTTCAGTTTGATGGTTATACTATACCAATAATTTCGGGGATTAAATTGAAAGCATACAATTGGTATCATTTTAAGATAGCAATTGCAGATGTTGGTGATAGGAAATTTGACTCATGGATATTTCTTAAAGGGAATTCATTTATTAGTACCGGCAAAAAGATAAGTCCTGCAAAAGAAGAACTTAAGAACTATTTTCAATACTTAATTACAGATAGTTTAGCAATAAATTCAATTAATAATAAAATTAATATTATCGCTCCGATTTATTTTGATTTTAATTCTTCAATAATTAAAAAATCTTCTTTTAAACTATTAAATTATCTCACTGGTTTAATAAAATATACCGATTATTCCCTTACTATAAATGGTTATGCAGATGAAACCGGAAATGAAAAATATAATCTAAAACTTTCACAGGAAAGAGCAGACAGTGTAAAATTGCATTTAATAGAAAAAGGAATTGACCAAAACAGGCTGAAGGCTTTGGGCAAAGGCGAAATTATATCCAGCGAGGAGCTCGATAAATCCAGAAAAGTAGAATTTGTATTGTATTAAAAAAAGGCTCCTCCCGAGTTATCAGGATTGAAGCCTTTCATTTATCTTGCATGTTTAAATGCTAATTCCAGTTTTTTGGTAAGTCTTTTCAGTACCTCTTCTTCTGTTCCAATTCCATCTATATTGTATATATTCTTTTGCTTTTCATAATAGTCTAAAACAGGTTTTGTCCTGGTTTGAAAATTTTCTAAACGTCGTATAATAACATCAGTATCCATATCATAATATCTGCTTTCTTCAGTTTTACTACGTGCACTTAGTCGTTTTATTGATTCCAATGTAGGAACATCTAAATTAAATACACACGAAACCGATGAATTTAATTTACGTAACAAACCATCGAGTATATATGCCTGAACAATGGTTCTTGGGAAACCTTTAAAGAAAAATCCATTTGCATCCGGATGCGTTTGTATCTGCTTTTCAATTAGTTTAATAGCAAATTCATCAGGTACAATATCACCTTTCTCCACGTATTTTTTTGCAGCCAGGCCCATTTCAGTTCCTTTTTCAATTTCCCTGCGTAAAAGTGATCCCGTCGAAATATACACCAGATCATATTTATCTGCCAACAATTTACCTTGAGTCCCTTTCCCTGATCCGGGAGGGCCGAAAAGAACTACATTAAGCCATGTTTTTGTAAGCGATTGCTCAACAACATTTGTTATTCGTTCAAAAATATCATTAACACTTCCCACTCCGTCAACACTATATTTAATTCCTTTTTCTTTATAAAAATCTGCTACCGGGATAGTTTTATTCTTATATTCTTGAAGTCTGTTTTCAATAACTTCAGTTGTATCGTCTATCCTCTTTTCCTTTTTTGCCCGTTCGAGCATTCTTTCCATTAAAACATCCTGTGGAACTTCTAAACGAACCATGCAGTTTAAAGATGTATTTAGTTTGAGTAATAAACCTTCAAGAATATAAGCCTGAACAATAGTACGGGGAAAACCATCAAATAGGAAACCATTTACTTCTGTATTTGTTTTAATTTTTTTCTCGATTATTTGTACAATGATTTCATCAGATACTAAACCACCTTTTTCGATAACACTTTTTGCCTGCATACCAAGTTTTGATCCTGCAGCTATTTCATTTCTTAATATATCACCTGTAGATATATAGGCTAAGTTGTATTTCTCAATCAGTTTACGCGACTGAGTTCCTTTTCCTGCCCCCGGAGGGCCAAATAATGCGATATTATACATTTACTTATAATTTTAGAAATTAACTTTTGTCCAAAAGCTAAAATAAGGTTTATTGGTTAATTACACAATAAAATGCCTAAAATACTTATGAATGACTGAAATTAAAGATTGTGTGATTAATCAGTGTATAATATATGTTTGCAGCCCTTATGCTGCGGTAAGATATTTATTCCTCTAAACAACTGTTAAATACGCGTATGCGTATGAAAATCGCCCACTTTCCGGTACCATTAATAAAATCTTTTCACCTTTTTTGAGATTACCTGAATGGAATAATTCTTCTAAAATTATATAAATAGATGCAGAACCTACATTCCCTACTTTTGTCAGGTTTGTAAACCACTTTTCTTCAGGCATTTCTATTCCCTGAACCTTTAGTTCATCATACAATTTTTGTTTAAAATACATTGATGAAATATGTGGCAAAAAGTAATCGACATCAGTAAAACTATTAATATTTCTTTTGTTTAAAGCAGCTGCTAATGGAGTTATACAACGGTTTACAACGTATTTGTCTAGTAACTTAACATCTTGTTTTACCGAAAAAACAGACTTTTCTAACCATAATTCAGGATCAAATTCTTTCCATCCTTTAAGACTTCCGTCTTCATTTTTTTCAGAACCGGCATACATACATGCATCTAATTCATTAGCATACGAAATGGTTTCAATCCATTCAACTTTTAATGAAATACCTTCTGAGTTCGGATTATTTTCAAGTAGCATAGCTCCTGCACCATCTGATAACATCCAGCGTAGAAAATCCTTTTCAAATGCTAATATCGGTTTTTCTTCAAGATGATTTGTGCTGTTCATTTCTTTATTAAACTTGTCGGCACGCAGTAAAGTTGAAATTACCTCTGAGCCTGTAGCAACAGCATTTTTTGATTGTCCTGATAAAACTGACAGATAAGCATATTTTAATGCATGCATACCAGCACAACAAACTCCTGAAGGAGAGACAACTTCAAGCGGTTTATTACCTAGTTTCCCATGAACCATCGAAGTATGTGAAGGTAATAACTGATCGGCCAATGATGTTCCACACGATAATACTTCAATATTTTTTATCGAGAATTTTTTATTTTCAAGATTTCTAATTGCATTTGCTGTTATATCAGCATTGGAATATTTTACATTTCCTTCCTGATCAATTACATAATACCTGTTTTTTATACCGTTTTGTCTGAGAATAATATTTTTTGATCTGGAAGGTATTCCGTTTACTAAACCCAGAATTGATTCCATCTCATCATTTGAAACAGGCTCGTTTGGCAAGAATTTAGCAATGTTATTTATATATACTTGGTTTGGCATTTTTTATATATGTTCTAAATATTTGACTTCAATTTTACTCCTGATAAATATTTTATTTCTTTTTTAATCGATTTTAATCTGAAAGGCGCAAAAATAAGAAAAAAAACATATTCTATAGGAGCAATTACTAAAATTGCAAAAGGAAAATAACATGCAAATATTCTAACCCTTGTTTTTCGATCAGGATTGCCGGGACCACCTTTTTTTAATATAAACTTAGTCCATTTTGTAAAAACCCTTTTATATGCCATCTGCTCAGTTGTCGACAAATATGGATTAATTTTTACAGCTTTAGCTTTTATAAGATCTTCCTGAAGACTATCTAAATTATTATTTATTAAATGATTCTTAACAATTTCTCCATATTTTTCTACACCTGCAATATCTGTATTTGAAATTCCCGGTTTTGGAAAAAATCCTAAAAAACGATCTTTTTTTCCGCTAAACAGAAAATATGAAATAGTAATTATTCCTGTTAAGTTCTCGGCTCTATCGCGAAGAACTATATTCCCTACTAAGTTTCCTCCTAAATCTGCGATTTTTTCTTTTACATATTCTTGTGCCACAACCCACATATTACGCACTCCTAAAAGCGTAATAACAGGTTTATCCTTAAAAATACGTTTTGCCTGATCGGAAAGTAAAAATGAATTTGAAGGTATTGAAGGCGACATGTACCATGCCGTATAAGCAAAAACAATTAAATCAAAATCTTCATCTCCTAAATTGAGAGGTTTTATTTCGCATGGTATCCTGTTTACAGATTCAGCAAAGGCATCAAAAAACTCATACCCTTTCCAGGGGAAACCATACTCTTTTACAGGTTCAATATTTGCATATGTAACAGAATAATTATCTGATTTTCCGAAAGGTTTTGCAAAGTTTTTTACTATTTCGGTTAATTGTCCTGATTGTGAATAATACAGAATTAATATTTTACTCATTTTTGTTATAAAACTATTTTTTAGTTTAAAAAATTAAGGCTTAAAATAAATGAAAATATTTTAAAATAAATATGTTATACAATATTTTCATTAACAATTATCCTGGAGACCGAAACCCTACGAGGGTTCGATTAAATGAAATGAATGATAACCCTCGTAGGGTTTCATGTTTATTCTATCAATCAATCCCTGAAATTGTTGGTTCTATTTTATGACAATATATAAAATTACCTTTATCTTCAAATAAATCCAGGATTTGTTGCCGAACAACTAAAGTAAAATGATTACCAATAATTGCATTATAAGAAGAATATTTCCAATCTGTTAAATCTTCACATAAATCTGCAGCTACAGGATTAAAGTGTATATAATGAATTAGCTTTAACAAATACTTCTCGTCAGATATAAGTTTTCTTTTATACCTATTTACAAACAAGCTTCCTTTGCGGATATTCTCCTTATTAAAAGTTTGAGCATAACTATTAAATAAGTTGGAGAATTGTTGACCGATATTTTTTTTATTTACCCTACGAGGTACTGAACCTTTGTTGGGTTTTTCAATATCTTTAACTTTTATAATAAAATGAAAATGATTTGGCATTAAACAATAAGCATATATATCAGCATAATCGATTAAATATTTTTTAACGAGTTTTAAGAAAAACAAATAATTATTATCGGAATTAAACAATAGTTCATTCCCAACTGCATGATTATATATGTGATAATATTTTTCTGGTTCAAGATTAATTTTTGTATCTGCCATAATTTTATTTATCTGATAAATAATGCTTTTTACTATCATTGTATCTGCCTGTATTTGACATGATATCAATCATCGTAGGGCAATACTTATACTCGAATATTTATTGAAGATTAAAGATAATACTTTTTATGGTAATAACCATCGGGAAACCCTACGAGGGTTCGATTAAATGAATGATAACCCTCGTAGGGTAATGTTCAGCGAGGGTTTGACATACAATTAAATATTTCTGAAAAGTTATCGTATGATTCGCGTAAGATATTTACCGGAAGGATTTGAAATAAAGTATAATGTTAATAGATGCAATAATAATATTCATATTTAAACTTTGCATATATTCGTAAGTCATATACGCAAAGTTTTTTATTATTTAATTAATTCGAAAATTGCTATGAAAAAGTTAGTTGTAATTATCTCGTTTTTAGTAATGATATTCAATGTGTTTGGTCAAAATAGCGACTGGACAACTTATTATGAAAATTCCGACTTTTTAGAAACTCCCAGATATAATGAAACTATGGAGTATACAAAGAAACTGGCAGAATCGTCGGATTTAATAGAATACAAAAGCTTTGGAACAAGCTTACAAGGACGAGGTTTACCTCTGTTAATTATTGACAAGAATAAAAACTTTACTCCAGAAAGTGTAAAAGAATCAGGCAATGCAATTTTACTTATCGAAGCTTGTATTCATCCAGGTGAATCGGAAGGAAAAGATGCCGGTTTAATGTTAATCAGAGATATAATCATTCATAATAAATTCCCGAAACTACTGGAGCATACAACTGTCTTGTTTATACCAATTTTTAATACAGATGGTCACGAAAGATTCAGTGCCTATAACAGGATAAATCAAAATGGTCCAAAAGAAATGGGTTGGCGCACCACAGCAAGTAATCTTAATTTAAACCGTGATTTTTTAAAAGCAGATGCTATAGAAATGCAACAATGGCTTAAACTATTTAACGAATGGTTGCCCGATATGTTTATTGATATTCACACCACAGATGGTGCTGATTATCAATATTCCTTAACCTACGGAATGCATGTATTAGGTGACATGAACAAAGAACAAACCGAATGGCAATATAACTACCTGGCAGAAGTAGAAAACAAACTTTTAGATGATGATGTGTTAATGTTTCCTTATGTTGCTTTTCGAAGATGGCACGACCCGCGAAGCGGATTAATAAGAAGAACAGCATCGCCAAGATATTCAACCGGTTATTCTGTATATCAAAACAGACCTGCTTTATTAGTAGAAACACATATGCTAAAAGACTATAAAACAAGAGTTGATGCAACTTATCATCTACTAAGACATACATTGGAAATTGTTGATAATCAACATAAAGAATTAATAGAAATAAATTTGAATACTGATTCGGAAACCATGGATTTAGCAGGGAAAGAATTTATTTTAAATTATTATACTTCCGATAAAGACAGCAGTATAGTTAAGTTTAAAGGAGTTGATTATGATATTGTACATAGCGATTTAACAAATGATATTTGGGTACAGTTTAGCGATAAACCAAAAGATTACGATTTGGTATTATTTGACAAATTAATGCCTGCTTCAAGTGCAAAATTACCGCAGGCTTATATTATTCCGGTTGAGTGGACAAAAGTAATAAGTCGACTGGAAATGCATGGTATAGAATATTCTGTTCTAAAAGAACCTAAAGAAATCGATATAAAAACGTATAAGTTTACAAATGTTACTTTTGCAAATTCTCCTTTCGAAGGCAGGCAAATGGTTCAGGATTTTAATATGGAGGAAATATCAATTAAGAAACTATTTCCCGCAGGTTCTGTTATTGTTACAACGAACCAGAGAACGGCAAAGATTATTGCACATATATTGGAGCCAATAGGTCCGGATTCGTATGTTCGTTGGGGATTTTTTAATGCAATTTTTGAACGTAAAGAATATGTCGAAACTTATGTTATGGAAAAAATGGCTCGCAAAATGATAAAAGAAAATCCTGAATTAAGAGAAGAATATGAAAAAGCTGTACAAGAAAACCCTCAATATTACAATAATCAGTGGACTAAATTATTTTGGTTTTTTGAAAGAACACCTTACTGGGATCAGCAGAAAAATGTATATCCTGTAGGAAAAATTTACGACCTGGAAGCTATAAAATAGTTATGCCGTTGGTTGCAATATTGTTAAAAAGAATGAAACGAAATTTAATTTTAATTATAGGTTTGATATTAAGCTCCAATCTTTTCGGGCAACACTCAAAACCGGATTCTATTATTGCAATATTTTGCGAAGAACAAATTAAACTTGATGGACAGCTGAATGAAGCTTGCTGGTTGAATGCTCCGGCTATTGAAAACTTCACTCAAAGAGAACAAAATGAAGGAGTTCCTGCAACCGAGAAAACCCGAATTTCCGTAATTTATAATACTAATGAAATTTATTTTGGCATTTGGTGTTTCGATAGCGAGGCCGACAAAATTTCAGCACAACAGATGGCTCGTGATTTTAGCTGGAGAAGCGACGACAACATAGAAATAATGATAAGCACGTTTAACGACAACAGAAACGGATATTTGTTTGTAACAAATCCGAATGGTGCTTTGGCGGATGTGTGGGTTGGTGATGAAGGCAAGGACTGGAACAAAGACTGGAACGGTGTGTGGGATGTTGCTGTAGAAAAAAACGAACAAGGCTGGTTTGCCGAAATAGTTATTCCTTTTAGCACTTTGAAATTTAAAAACGACAGTACACAAATCTGGGGTATTAATTTTGAAAGAAATATCCGAAGAAAAAAAGAGCAATTATTGTGGCAGGGATGGTCAAGATTGTATGATGTAGAAAAGATATCTCAGGGTAGTAAATTAGCAGGAATCAATAATATAAAACAAGGAACAAAAATAGAGATTAAACCTTATATGCTTGGTGGTTTTGAATTTTCGGAAGCAGAAACTGAAAATACAGGTAAAATAGGTGGTGAAATAAATTTCGATATAAGTCCTACATTAAAATTAAATTTTTCAGTGAATACTGATTTTGCACAGGTTGAAGCAGATAGGAAACAAATTAATCTTTCAAGATTTTCGTTATACTACCCTGAGAAAAGACAATTCTTTCTTGAAGGAAAGAACTATTATGATATGAATGTTGGAAATGTCAAGCTTTTTTATAGTCGAAAAATAGGTATTGACGAAAATACAGAAGTGCCAATAATTGGTGGTATGAGGCTTTTCGGAAAACTAAATAAAACCAGTATTGGTGTTATGTCAATACAGACTTATGCAAAAGATAGTATTCCTACAACTAATTATTCTGTTATTAAAGTAAAACAAGATATTTTTAAGCAATCGAGCATTGGAGTTATTGCTACACAAAAATATTCCGACAATCAATACAACAGAGTTTATGGCACTGATTTTAACTATTCTACATCTGGTCTTTTTGGAGAGAAGAACCTTCGTGTGGGCGGTACTTTTGCTTTATCTGAAACAAAAAATTTTGGCGAAACAGAAAACTTGAATAAAAATAACCTCACCTATAATGTATTTCTAAGCTATCCAAACGATCAGGTTGAATTTGATTTTGGGTTTAGTACTGTTCAACAAGGATTTAATCCCGAGATAGGATTCGCATATCGAACAAACTATCAAATGCTATATACTGAGTTACAATTCAATCCACGACTAAAAAACCAGCGATTATTTAGAAATTTGATTTTTAAGCCGATTGATATTAACTATTATATTAATGATGATACAAAAAACCTTGAATCTATTACGTATGAGTGGCGTCCGTTTGGATTTGTCTCAAAGAGTGGCGAATTTATGGAGTTTAATATTATACATCTATATGACAATCCAGGTGAAGATTTTGAATTAATTGACAGTGTTTACATTCCTGCCGGTAGTTATTGGAACAATCGTTTTGAAATCCAATTCAGCACTTTCAAAGGAAGAAAAATAGCATTAGATGCCGTTGTTAATGTTGGTGAATTTTATACCGGGCATCGTCAGGAATATGAATTATATACATATTTTAATTTTAACAGACACCTGAATATAGGGCTCGATTGGCAAAGAAATGACATACAACTTCCACAGAATTCTTTTACAACCAACGAAATAGGTGGACGTATTGATTATGCATTTAATCCGAAACTACAAACCAGTATATTTACACAATGGAATAATGAGGATGAGAATATTTTAGTTAATTATAGAATAAACTGGATACCGAAAATTGGCAGCTTCTTTTATTTCGTTATTAATCAGGAATTTAATACAGAAAATGGAATTGAGTTAGAACGAACAACTATTCTTGGAAAACTAATTTGGCGGTTTGCATTATAAGAATTCTGATATCAATAAAGTCGATATTTACTTTCTACTTATTTTTTTAGGATTATTCCGTTTTAGTTTAGTTTTTTGCTAACTTTATGTGACAATAAAAAGTACTTATATAAACAAGTTACAAATAAGGCGCAAAAAAAAGGCAGAATTCAGGTAACTTCGTCTCATTTTGACATAAAAATAAATCACGTAAAAATATCTCGGTCTGACAACAAATCTTTTTAAATAGATTGGTTCATTCTTAATGACAAAAAAACAAATTTGTTTGCCAACACTCTTTTGCCTTAACA
>DAOWML010000280.1 GCA_030643125.1 Bacteroidales bacterium | reverse complement strand
TTCATCGAAGCCAGGATTCACTCCGATTTGCTTCAACAAAAGCCATATACAGTTTAAAGGATAGTAGTATAAAAGCCTCTGAAGTGGAATATATAAAAGTGGCTGATGCATTAATATTTCCTGATGAAAATAATGTTACCATAGGTCACATGGCAAATATTCAAACATTAACAAATTCTGAAATAATTGCCAATAGCAAAAACAGATATCATCGTATTTATAATGCTAAAATAAATATAAAAGGCCGTTACAAATATTTGGGAACAGGAGACTACGATTATATTGATGAAAATAAAGAAATTCAGAATATTCATTTTACTGATATCATGGTTGACACTGCAATTCAGACAGTTGCGAGATGTAAAATAAGTATGGCCGATGATTTTACTTTAAGTCCTGTTTATCATTACAGGGGAGATGTTATTTTATTTGCTAAAAATAAACATCTAACTTTTAAAGGAGGTGTTAAATTAGAGCACGACTGTCCGAGAAAAGAAACACATTATGCTTATTTTGAGAGTGAAATAAATCCGGATAGTATTTACATTCCGATTTCTAGCACATTAAAAAGTATTAATGGCAGAGGTTTATATGCGGCATCATTCATAACAAAAGATTCTTCTCATATTTACACAAGGTTTCTGGATAGAAGAAGAGACCCTAACGATGTTGCTTTAATTGATGCAACAGGTTACTTACACTATTATAAAAATTCTAATAAATTTATTGTTGCCGAAAAATCAAAACATTTAAAGCCAGATACAACCGGTAAATTGGTCAGTTTACAAAGATCTTTCTGTTTACAGCACGGAGAAGGTAAAATTAATTTGGGAATTGATTTAGGACAGATTAAACTGTCTCCTGCAGGATCAATTAATCATCTTTTAGATAAAAATGAGATTAAAACAGAACTTGTATTAGCACTGGATTTCTTCTTTTCAGAAGCAGCACTTGATACTCTTGTAAGCGAACTGCAATCTGCCCAAAGTCTCAGTCCTATGAGTATAACCTCCGAATTTTTCGAAAAAAACATGAACGAGTTAGTTGGAAACTCTAATTATAAGGAATTTAAGGATCAGCTAATGTTATATGCCAATGAGGCTAAATTGCCAAAATCAACTCAACATACAATTCTTTTAGGAAATGTGAAGTTTAAATGGCACACCGAAATCGGTTCTTATCTTAATTACGGAAAAATCGGGATTGCAACAATAAATAATAAGCCTGTAAATAAATACATTGAAGGATATCTGCAAATTCTTAAAAGGCGAAGTGGAGATTTAATGAAATTTTATTTTGAACTGCCCAATAAAGACTATTACTATTTTACATACTCTCGTGGTGTAATGCAAACTCTTTCGAATAACGAAGATTTTGTTAAAGCAATACAAGACATAAAGAAAAAAGCAAGAAAATTAAAAACACGTAGAGGAGAAACTCCTTACAGGTATATTATTGCTACAGAGCAAAATAAAGTTCAATTTCTCAGGAATATGCGCCTTTTTGAAGAGGCCCAGGTAGCTAGAGAAGAAGAACGAAAACAAATGGAACAGGAACAAAAAGAAGCTGAAAAAGAAGAAGAATTGAATCCTGAAAAATCCGAGGAAGAAAAAGAAGGAGAAGGAAATTTAAACGAAGAAGACAACTAGTTTATTTGTTACACACTGCCCACAGGTTTCAACTGCAGTTATTATTATTTAATACTTTCGGAATTGTTAGTTTTAGTTAGTTCACTTAATACCACATAGTAGTTTAACAAAAATACCCACAAAATACACCTGTGAGTATTTGAATAAAATAACTCATTATCTTATTCTTCTTCGTTTTCTACTTCTTCTGCTACTTCTTCTGTTACTTCTTCTACAACTTCTACTAATTCTTCTGTTACTTCTGTTTTCTCAGCCTCTTTCCTTACAATTTCCTCCATTTTTTTAATGGCTTCTTCACTAGCACCCGCTGCTTCCAATGCTTTCCTTTGAATTTCGATTATTGCAGTAGTAGGATCACTGCTCTCACTGCTCTCACTACTCTCGTCGCTACTGCCACCACCACAAGACCACATAAATACTGATAAAATAATTACAAATAATAATGTTGCTAGTTTTTTCATAATAATACTTTTTTAAAAGTTGATAAATAAAATATTATAACAAATATAATAAGAACCAATTTGTTAGAATAATATTTAGTTAGGTTTAACAAACTAACTTCTGTTTTTCTCAAAAACTTCTAAATTTTTTATTTTTTTGCCCTCAATTACAAAACGAATAGCTGTTTGGTATTTGTGCAAACCAGACTTCCCGGCAGCACCCGGATTAATATGAAGTAAATCATTTTTCTTATCATAAATAACCTTTAAAATATGCGAATGGCCTGAAATAAAAATATCTGGCTTTACATTCTTTATCAACTCTTTCATTCCTTTTTCATATTTCCCCGGATAACCACCAATATGAGTCATCAAAACCTTAAAGTTTTCACAAGTAAATGATTGTATTTTAGGATAAACAATTCGTACTTCATGTCCATCAATATTGCCATAAACTGCTTTTAAAGGCTTATACTTTGCAATTTTATCAGCAGTTTCAATATTACCAATATCACCGGCATGCCAAAGTTCATCACAATCCTTAAAAAAATTTATTATTTTTTCGTCAATATGACAATGTGTGTCGGATAATAAACCTATTCTTTTCATTTTTTATTTACTATGATTAAATTTGCTTTGAACATAACACAAAGATAAATGCAATTATTCTATACGCCCTACATAAAAACAAATATTTATACACTGAATGAAATTGAATCCAAACATTGTATAAAAGTATTACGACTAAATGTAAACGACCATATTCAATTAATTGATGGTAAAGGCAACTTTTACGAAGCTAAAATAACTGATCCAAATTCAAAAAAATGTACTGTTGAGATTGTTGAAACTACAAGGGATTTTGGAAAACGAAATCATTATTTACACATAGCTATTGCTCCTACCAAAAATATTGACCGATTTGAATGGTTTCTTGAAAAAGCTACTGAAATTGGGATTGATGAAATTACTCCTATTATTTGCGAACATTCGGAAAGAAAGATTTTAAAACCAGATAGACTGGAAAAAATCATTATTTCTGCCATTAAGCAATCTATAAAAGCATACAAACCTAAATTAAATAATTTAACGAATTATAGTGATTTTATACGGCAAAATTTTAATGGAGTAAAATACATTGCTCACTGCGAAGAAAATAAGAAGACAGATTTAAAAAATAGTTATGGCAAAGGACAAAACACAATTATATTAATTGGTCCTGAAGGTGATTTTAGTACTGAAGAAATAGATAAAGCCAGAAATAATAACTTTACCGAAATTAGCCTCGGGAAAAGTCGATTAAGAACCGAAACAGCAGGAGTTGTGGCCTGCCATACCATTAATTTATTGAATGAATAAACATCCAAAATTTTATTTAACCGATAAACCTAACAGGTTTTGAAAAACCTGTTGGGATTTAATAAAATCCCCCAATTTAACCTGAAAGTTGCTAAGCATCTTTAAGATGCTAAGCAACTCTGAAATTGTTTTTTATAAAGTTAACACCCCACCTAACAGATA
>DAOWML010000259.1 GCA_030643125.1 Bacteroidales bacterium | reverse complement strand
GCTAAATGCAACATTCATTACAAGAGCTTTTGAAGAAGGAGGAGATTTTAGTATTGATCAAATGAAAATTCCTTATGCACCTTACAGGTATTTTGTTGGAATGAAAACACCAAAAGGCGATAAAGCAAGAGGAATGTTACTAACTGATACTGATCATAAAGTAGATATTGTTACTGTTGATGCTAATGGTAATCCTGTTGCAAGAAAAGACCTTGAAGTAACACTTTACAAAATTAGTTGGCGATGGTGGTGGGAAGCCGGAGCAAATAATATGGCATCATATGCAGGAAGATCTCATCATTCATTGATTTTAAGTAAAAAAGCTTCAACTAACTCTGAAGGAATTGGAAGTTTCAAATTTCAGGTTAAATACCCTGATTGGGGAAGATATTTACTTAATGTTAAAGACAAAGCAGGCCATAGCACAGGTAAAATTGTTTATATTGATTGGCCGGGATGGGCAGGAAGAGCTCAGGATGAAAATCCCGGAGGTGCATCTATGTTAGTATTTGCAGCAGATAAAAAGGAATATAAAGTCGGTGAAAATATTAAAGTTACATTCCCCGGGGCAAAATCGGGCAGGGCATTAGTAAGTTTAGAAAATGGATCAAAAATTATTGGTTCTCATTGGATTGAAACAAGCGAAGGAGAAACTGTTTTTGAGTTTAAAGCAACAGAACACATGGCTCCAACTGTTTATGTAAATATTACTCTATTACAGCCACATGCTAATACTGCTAATGATTTACCAATTAGATTATATGGTATAATTCCATTAAAAGTAGAAGATCCACAAACAAAGCTGAAACCGGTTCTTATTATGCCTGATGAGTTATCATCAGAACAAGAAGTAACGATTGAAGTAAAAGAAAAAAGTGGCAAAGAAATGACATATACCATTGCCATGGTTGATGAAGGATTGTTAGATTTAACTCGTTTTAAAACACCTAATCCATGGTCAAACTTTTATAAAAGAGAAGCATTAGGAATTAAAACATGGGATCTTTTTGATATGATTTTGGGTGCTTATGGTGGAAATATAGAACAGGTTTTCGCAATTGGTGGAGATGAGGAACTCTCTGATAAAGGAAAGAAAAAAGCTGACAGATTTAAGCCGGTTGTTAAATATCTTGGGCCATTTAATCTGAAAAAGGGTAAATCGGCAAAGCATACAATAAAATTACCTAAATATATTGGAGCAGTTCGAACAATGCTTGTTGCCGGAAGAGATGGAGCATATGGGTTTGCAGAAAAATCAACTCCTGTTAAAAGCCCGTTAATGCTTTTATCAACATTACCAAGAGTACTTAGCCCGACAGAAACAGTAAAAATGCCTGTTACTGTTTTTGCTATGGATGATAAAATAAAAACTGTAAAACTTACAGTTGAAACAAATGACTTTGTTGAAATAATAGAATCTAAAAACCAGCAAATTACATTTAATGAGCCTGGAGATAAGAACGTTTTATTTAATATTAAGGTTAAAGAGAAATTGGGTATAGCAAAAATTAAAATAATTGCAGAATCGGGTAAGGAAAAAGCCGAATATGAAATGGAACTGGATGTTAGAGTTCCTAACCCTAAAGTTACAGATATTTATGCTAAAGTAATACAGCCAGGAGAATCATGGACTCAGGATTTTTCAGTTTTCGGAATTGAAGGTACAAATGAAGCTACTCTTGATGTAGCAAATATTCCTCCAATCGACTTTGGACGTAGATTAAAGTTTTTGATAAAATATCCGCATGGATGTATTGAACAAACTACATCATCGGTATTTCCTCAATTATTTCTGGGAAGTGTTATGGAAATAAGCAACGAAATGAAAGATCGTATTCATTCTAATGTTGTTGCCGGAATTAACAGAATGAAAACATTTCAATTATCGGGTGGTGGTTTAGGATATTGGCCGGGAGCAACAAGCCCCAATGATTGGGGAACTTCGTATGCCGGGCATTTTATGTTAGAAGCTGAAGCACTGGGATATGATTTACCAATTGGATTTAAAGATCAATGGATTTCATTTCAACAACGCGAAGCAAATAATTGGCAATATAACGGGCATAAGTACTCATTACTAATTCAGGCATATAGGTTATATACATTAGCATTAGCCGGAGAACCTGAAATAGGAGCAATGAACCGGCTTCGTGAATTACCAAATTTAAGTGTTCAGGCAAAATGGAGACTTGCAGCATCATATTTATTAGCCGGAAAGCCTGAAATTGCCGAACAAATAACAAGTTCATTGGAAACTTTTATTGATAATTATAAAGAGCTTTCATATACATACGGATCATCAACCAGAGATGAAGCAATGATACTGGAAACTCTTGTTTTAATGAAGGATAGTAAAAGAATGGTAACTCTTATTGATAAATTATCCAAGCAGCTTTCATCACAAAGTTGGATGAGTACTCAAACAACAGCATATTGTTTAGTTGCTTTCTCGAAATTGTTACAGGGAGATCAATTTGAAGATAGAGAATTGAAGTATAGCTATGCGTTTAATGGAAAAAAGAGTGAATCGATTAACACAGATAAAAATCTGAAACAACATCAGGAAACAATAAGTAATATCAAGCAAGGAAAAACTGTTGTTACAAATAATTCAGAATCAATTATCTATGTTAGTTTAGCTATTGAAGGTGTTCCTTTAATTGACGACAAAACTGCTGCTAATAATCAATTAGTTATGAGTATTGCTTATAAATCTTTAGAAGGAGACCTTATTTATCCGGAAGATATTAAACAAGGTTCAGATTTCAAGGTTGAAGTAACAATTAAAAATCCGGGATCAGCCGGAGATTATAAAGAAATGGCATTAACTCAAATGTTTCCTTCGGGATGGGAAATTCACAATACAAGAATGTTTGGTGATGGTTCTGTTCATGAAAAGAATATTCCTACATATCAGGATATACGTGATGATAGAGTTTTTACATATTTCAATATACGTGCAGGAAAATCTAAAACATTTGTGATACTTTTAAACGCCGCGTATCTGGGAGATTTCTATATGCCGGCTATATATTGTGAAGCAATGTATGATAATAATATAAATGCAAGAGTTCCCGGAAGATGGGTTAAAATATCTAAAAATCAATAATTATTATTAATTATAAAAATTAGATAATGGCACAAAGTAATGTGCCATTATCTTTTAAACGCTGCTAACTTTATAAAGGATTTAATCCCAAAGGGATTGTAGGTAATAACACAGGGTGAAGTGTAACGTAGCCCTGTGAAATATAACATTAACGTAAAAAAAGGGCTGAAAGCCCGAAAGGTAATGAAATTTTAAATTAACAATTATGCCACAAAGTTTATCTAAGGTATATATACATTGTGTGTTTTCTACAAAAAAATGTATACCATTAATTACAGATGCTGTTCGAAAAGACCTGCATTCTTATATCATAGGAACATTATCAAATATTGGTTCTTATGTTAATGAAATATATGCAAATCCTGATCATCTTCATGTCTTATGCACTTTACCCCGAACTATTACCATTGCCGAATTGATTTCGAAAATTAAAACATCTTCTTCTAAATGGATTAAAAGACAAGGTATTATTAATTTTTCCTGGCAGGACGGGTATGGCTCTTTTTCTGTTAGCTCATCAAAAGTAAGGATTGTCGAAAAGTATATTTTAAACCAACCGGAACATCATAAAAAGGTATCATTCAAGGATGAATTAAGGAATTTTTTTAATGAATATAACATAAAATTTAATGAGCAATATGTTTGGGATTAACAATTTGCTTGAAGATAGTTATATATCGCCCTTACAGGGCTTTTATTCGAATATTAATTCAATAACACAGGGTTCCGTTACACTATACCCTGTGCTAATACGTGCCGAGGCGTTGCCTCTAAAAATTTAAAATGAATAAACTACTACCTTAAAATCAATATTAAAATTTTACAACAACTTAATAAATATATG
>DAOWML010000321.1 GCA_030643125.1 Bacteroidales bacterium | reverse complement strand
CCAAACTGATCAAAATAAAATGTATGATTCCAAACCTGGGCAGCATTATTAAAAATCCCACCATCAGCCTTAGTTATAATTGTAAGTAAATCGGCATTTTCAAATTCAGTTCCTACAATTAATTTGTTTAAATTATTAACATAAGCTGCATGGTGCTTATCGTGATGGAATTCGAGAGTTTGTTTAGATATTATAGGTTCAAGTGCATTGTATGCATACGGTAATTTAGGTAATTCGAAAGCCATAATTTTATATTTTAGGATTTAACGTTTAATTGCTATACAAATTTAACGATTAATGACAAGAAAATGAATCTTAGTGTGGCAATTACTAAATCCCATTACTTATTTCAAGCCCTTTTCCCCTTTCTGCTGCGTTAAAATTATTAACCGTAGCTAAGGCTATGCTTGCAAATTTTGCCTTGCATAAAGAAAAAAATATCATGAAATATTAATAATACTATTTAATAATTACCACACTTGCAAAATAAAAAAGCCAGAGAAAAATTCCCCGGCCTTTCGAACCCTAAATTACAATTAACCCTATCTGCCCTAACTATCCTGACTGCCATACCTACTGCAGATTAACCATCAGGCAGGCGTACGGCAAACAACTAAACAAAACGCTTAGCAACCTGACCCCAATCAATTATGCTCCAAAAACTACCAACATAATCAGGACGTTTATTCTGATAATCCAGATAATAAGCATGTTCCCATACATCGCAGGTTAAAACTGGAATTAAACCATCAGTTAATGGGTTTGCTGCATTTGAAGTCTGAATAATATCTAAACTACCGTTTTGTTTTTTAACAAGCCATGCCCAGCCCGATCCAAAAAGTGTTTTTGCCGCTGTGGAAAATTTTTCTTTAAACTCATCAAAAGATCCAAAACTTGTATTGATTGCATTTAACAATTTATCTGTTGGTTTATCAGCTTTATCTTTCCCAAACTGATCAAAATAAAAAGTATGATTCCAAACCTGAGCTGCATTATTAAAAATTCCACCATCAGATTTATCGATAATTGTAAGCAAATCAGCATTTTCAAATTCAGTTCCTACAATTAAATTGTTTAAATTATTTACATAAGCCGCATGATGTTTATCATGATGAAACTCTAAGGTTTGTCTAGAAATAACAGGTTCAAGTGCATCATATGCATACGGTAATTTTGGTAATTCAAAAGCCATAATTTTATTAATTTTTATTAGTTAATATTATTTATTTAGATTAATTCTAATTAATTTAACTTTATAACAAAGATTAATTCCAATTGTTTAATATTTTTTTAAAAATTACTTTCGCTTTGCAAAAAAATTGAATTTGAACAGACGAATTTTAAATATCGCCATCCCGAATATCATCAGTAACATCACTGTTCCCTTACTTGGAATTGTTGATTTGGCTTTAGTTGGGCATCTTGATTCAAAAGTTTACATTGGTGCAATTGCCCTGGGTGGCATGATTTTTAATTTTATTTACTGGGGATTTAGTTTTTTGAGAATGGGAACCGGTGGTTTCGCTGCACAATCTTATGGTAAAAAAGATTTTCGGGAAAGTTTTTATATTCTTTACAGAGCTCTTCTGGTAGGATTTATTGGCGCAATGTTTTTACTAATAATTCAAAAACCTATCGATTTATTAAGTTTCTTTATTATTAACGGTAGTGATGAAGTAGAATTTTTTGCCCGACAATATTTTTATATCCGGAT
Organism: Bacteroidales bacterium; assembly: GCA_030643125.1. Classification (GTDB taxonomy): domain Bacteria; phylum Bacteroidota; class Bacteroidia; order Bacteroidales; family UBA12077; genus UBA12077. The sequence goes on along the minus strand of DAOWML010000321.1, from coordinate 1,236 downwards.
ATGGGCTGCTCCCGCCACAATAGCTCTTTATTCCATCTCAGGATGGTACATCGGGATGCAAAATGCTAAAATTCCGATGATTATTGCTATTACCGTTAATTTGTTAAACGTTGGGTTCAATTTTCTGTTCATTAAAGTATTCGGAATGAAATCGGATGGAGTTGCACTCGGAACTGTTTTGGCACAATATTTAGGGTTAATTGTAGGGCTAATATTCTTATCAAAGAATTCGAAAAGATTAAAACAATATCTAATCTTCAAAGAAATCCTTCAGGTAAATGCACTTAAAAAGTTTTTTAATGTAAACAAAGATATATTTATAAGAACTATAAGTTTAGTATTTGCTTTATCATTTTTCACTGCAAAATCAGCTAAATACGGAGATACTTTACTGGCAGTAAATACTTTGTTACTCCAGTTTTTTATGATTTACGCACACGTTGTTGATGGATTTGCATTTGCAGGTGAAGCTTTAGCCGGAAAATATTTCGGAGCCAGAGATAAAACAAATTTGATAAAGGCATCTAAACTCCTGTTTTATTGGGGATTATTAATGGCAGGTATTTTTACCACAGCTTATTACTTTGGAGATAATTTGCTTTTAAAAATTTTAACTAATAACACGGAAGTAATTAATAATATACAACCTTACTTATTCTGGATTTATTTAATTCCTGTAGTAACTTTTGGTGCTTTTATCTGGGATGGAATTTTTATAGGAGTAACTGCATCAGCAAGCATGCGAAATGCTATGCTAATTTCCACCTTTTTAGTTTTTATTCCTTCATATTTTATTTTACATCACTTTTTTTATAATCATGGTTTGTGGGCAGCATTTATGATTTTTATGATAGCCAGGCTTATCACTTTAAGTGTATTTGCTCCTAAACATATTTATAGTAAATTAAAATGAAACATCCGATATCTCAAAGATATCGGATGTTCTTATGAATATTCCTGGTTTGTTTAATTATAGTTATGACCAATCAAGAAATTCTTAACATAATCTTCAACACCATCTTCTAAACTTGTAAATGGCTTGTCATAACCAATTGAATGCAATTTATTCATATTCGCTTCGGTAAAATACTGGTATTTATCACGGATATCAATCGGTGTATCAATAAATTCGATATTTTCTTCAGTTCCCATTCCATTAAAAGTATTCTTTGTTAAATCAAGAAAAGTTTTCCCCTTCCCTGTTCCCACATTATACAAACCAGAATCTTTTCTGTG
>DAOWML010000269.1 GCA_030643125.1 Bacteroidales bacterium | reverse complement strand
AGCTAATATTTTTTCCTTAATACCTCCAACAGGCAACACTTTACCACGTAAAGTAATTTCACCGGTCATTGCTGTTTTTTGTCTAACTTTTCTCTGTGTAAAAATTGATGCAAGTGATGTTGCCATAGTAACACCAGCCGAAGGTCCATCTTTTGGAATAGCTCCTTCAGGAACATGAATATGAATGTTCCACTTTTCGAAAGCTTCGTCAGGAATATTTAATTCCGCTGCATGTGATTTTATGTATTCTAGTGCAATTACAGCAGATTCTTTCATTACATCACCCAAATTACCTGTTAAAGTAAGTTTTCCTTTTCCTTTACTTAAACTACTTTCAATAAATAATATCTCTCCTCCAACAGCAGTCCATGCCAAACCTGTTACAACACCGGCAAATTCATTTCCCTGATATTTATCTTTTGAAAACTCAGGCGGACCTAAAATTTCTTTAATATTATCAACTGTAAGCGATTTATTAAACTTTTCTTCCAAAGCAATTTTTCTGGCCAGGCTTCTTGTTACCTTAGCAATTGTTTTATCTAAGGTTCTAACACCCGACTCGCGAGTATGATTTTCGACGATATATTCTAAAACTTTCTTGCTATAAGAAACTTTCGATTTTACCACACCATGTGCATCGAGCTGTTTCGGGATTAAATGACGCTTAGCAATTTCTATCTTCTCTTCAACAATATAACCACTAACATCAATCATTTCCATCCTGTCGCGTAATGCAGGATTAATTGTCGATAATGTATTGGCAGTAGCTATGAACATTACATTCGAGAGATCAAATTCCAGTTCCAGATAATTATCGTGGAATTCACTATTTTGTTCAGGATCTAAAACTTCCAGAAGTGCAGAAGCAGGATCTCCATGAAAATCTTTTCCAACCTTATCAATTTCATCTAAAATAAAAACCGGATTTGCTGATTTTGCCTTTTTTATATTTTGCATAATTCTTCCGGGCATTGCACCAATATATGTTTTTCTATGCCCACGAATTTCAGCTTCATCATGCAAACCTCCCAGAGACATTCTTACATATTTTCTGTCTAAAGCTTTTGCTATTGATTTACCAAGCGAGGTTTTTCCAACACCCGGAGGGCCATATAAACATAATATTGGTGATTTCAAATCACCTTTTAATTTAAGTACAGCCAGGTATTCTAATATTCTGTCTTTAACTTGTTCTAAACCAAAATGATCTTTATCGAGAATTTTTTGAGCTCTTTTTAAATCAAAATTGTCTTTTGTAAACTCATTCCACGGAAGATCGAGTAATGTTTGCAGATAATTTAATTGTACAGAATATTCTCCCGTTGCCGGATTTAACCGGTGTAATTTTTCAACTTCTTTATTAAAAGTTCCAGCAACTTCTTTACCCCACTTTTTATCCTTAGCTTTTTTCTTAATATCTTCTATCTCCTGATCCAATGGATTTCCACCTAACTCATCCTGGATAGTTTTCATTTGTTGATGCAATAAATACTCTCGCTGCTGACGATCTAAATCAGTTTTTACCTTACTTTGGATATCATTTTTTAACTCAAGCATTTGTACTTGCTTAGTAAGATGTTCTAACAAACGTATTGATCGTTCCTTTAAGTTATCAAGCTTAATAAGTTTTTGTTTATCTTCAATATCGATATCGCTATTTGAGCAAATAAAGTTTATCAAGAACTTGCTATTTTCAATATTTCTAACCGCAAATGAAGCTTCGGGCGGAATATTACTTGACAATTTGATAATTCTCAATGAAAGGTCTTTAAGTGACCCGACAATCGCTTCAAATTCCCTGGTTTTATCGTTTGGTTTTTTGTCTTTTAATAAAGTAACTGTGGCTTTATGATAAGGTTCGGCCTGAACCATTTGAATCATCTCAAACCGCTGTCGTCCTTGAATAATAACAGATGTGCTTCCATCAGGCATTTCAAGCACTTTCAGAATATGAGCTATAGTACCTACCCTGTACATATCTTCTTCTTCAGGCTCATTTACCTGAGAATCAATCTGAGCTACAGTACCAATAACTTTATCCTTTTTGTAAATTTCATTTACAAGACGAATTGATTTTTCTCTTCCTACAGTAATCGGAAGAATCACTCCCGGAAATAACACAGTATTTCTTAAAGGTAAAATCGGAAGTTCTTTTGGCAATTCTGATTTTTTAAAATCTACATCATCTTCACTGTCTGAAATTAACGGAATAAACTCACCATCGCTTTCCATATCTGCTGCAAAAAATATATTTTTAAATTTACTCTCTTTTATTTTATCACTCATAATAATATTATCCTTATTAAAAACTTAAGCCCTCACGACATACTGTCAGCCTATCTACAAAAAAATACCGGGAATTAGAATTGGCAATCACTATGCCAAAAATTAAATTATTCAAATAAAACAATTTTGTTTGAAGCAAGTTAAAATAATCTGTATTTAGATGTTCTTTCAAAAATTTCTTTTATAATATTTTTTTCAACTTCATCCAGTTTTATATTTCTTCGCTCCATAACTTTTTCTGCCACTTCAAAAGCCTTGTTAATACCATAAACAGTAAAGCCATGTGCTCCTCCCCACGAAAATGAAGGAACAAAATTACGAGGGAATCCTTCGCCGAAAATATTTGCGTTTACTCCAACAACTTTCCCTGTATTAAACATTGTATTTATGGCGCATTTAGAATGATCACCCATGATCAGGCCACAAAATTGTAATCCTGTTTGTATGAAGCGTTCTTTTTCATAATTCCACACACGTACTTCGGCATAATTATTTTTCAGATTTGAATTATTGGTATCAGCACCTAAATTACACCATTCGCCAATTACGGAATTACCTAAAAATCCATCATGTGCCTTATTTGAGTATCCAAAAATTACGGAGTTATTTATTTCGCCACCCACTTTTGAATAAGGTCCAATTGTTGTTGGACCATATATTTTAGCAGATATTTTTAATACAGAATGATCACACAAAGCAAAAGGTCCGCGAATCACACTATTCTCCATAATCTCGGTATCTTTCCCAATATAAATTGGGCCGGTATCCGCATTCAGTATAGCAAATTCTATTTTCGCCCCTTCCTCAATAAAAATATCCTCTTTCCCTAATACATTATTTGTAGTACTTAATTTTGCTGATTTTCTATCTTTAGTCAGTAAGTTAAAATCAGATTTTATATTTTCTCCATTTAATCTAAAGATATCCCAGGGCCAGGTAATTTCAATTATATCCTTAGTGTAATCCTTTTTGTTATATTTATTTATGTCTGTATAATCAAAATTACTAACGCTTTGTTGATCAAGCTTAACTGCAATTATTTTATTATTTTTTACTAAAGCCTCATTTAAGTTTAGATTTTCAAGATCTTTTAATAAACCGGTATTTGGAATAACCGAACCACTTATTAAGATATTTTCCTCTTCAATATTTAGCTTATATTTTACTTGCAAATACTCTTGAGTAAAGTATGACATTTTTACATTAAGATGTTTTTCCCATTTTTCTTTAATAGTTAAGATCCCTGATCTAACTTCGCAAACAGGTCTTGTAAAAGTCAATGGTAATAAGTTATCCCATGATTTATCGTCAAATAAAATATAATTCATAACGCAGTCTTTTTTAATGACATTGACAAATTTACATAAAAAAAGCTCCGAATTTCGGAGCTTTTCAAATTTTATACAGAGTATTTATTAATTTTTCTTATCAATATGTTTTTTATACTTATTCATATATTTATCAACACGTCCTGCTGT
>DAOWML010000302.1 GCA_030643125.1 Bacteroidales bacterium | reverse complement strand
TATCCTTTATACAACTGCTATTAACGATGTATTAAGCAGTATGGGATTGATTCAAAGTGCTTATGTTGCACCTTATGGATTAGTGGCATTTATGATTATTCAGTCGATAACAATTACATTTAAATCGGCAAAAGCAATTAACGAGAACGAAGATTTAAGTGAGCAGTTGACTCTTGAGAAAGAAAATCTGGAAAAAAATATTACAGAAAGAACGCAAGAATTACAGTTGCAGCACGAACAGTTAATAACGCATCAGGAAAAGGAAAAAGAACAAAGCTGGATAAATAATGGAATGACAATAATTAATGACACGTTGGCTGACAATAAAAACGATTTTAAAGCATTAAGTTCTAAAGTCTTGTCACAATTGATTAAACATATTAGAGCTACTTTTGGTGTTTTATATATGTTAAGTAATGATGATGAGGCAGAGCCATATCTTGAGTTAATAGCCGATTATGGTTGTAGTAATGATATTCGAAAAAATAAAGCTAAAATTCATGTGACCACCGGAATTGTTGGTGTGGCTTATACAGAAAACAGGTTAATAATTGTTAATGATGTTCCTGAAAACTTTATTAAAATTGAATCTGGACTTGGCGAGTCGCAGCCCGAAGCACTGCTTATTATTCCGTTAAGTATAGATGAAAAAGTTTTTGGTATAATCGAAATTGCCAGCTTTAATAGGTTTACCGACCTCGAAATTGAATTTATAAAAAGGATTGCTTTTAATATTGCAAATAATCTGAATAATATCAGAATGAACGAAAACAGTTCAGAGTTGATTGAAAAGTTCAAGGAACAAGCACAGTTAATGCAAGAGAAAGAGGAAGAGATGCGTCAGAAGCTTGAAGAGATGGAGGCAATACGTGAACAATACGAAGATCTTAAAAATAAAAACGGGGAGGAGTAACAGTTCGTTTTTGTATTTTTATTTAATTCCGAATTTCTTTTAATCAACAGGCAAACTATAGATTAAGCGCAAATGAACGAAAGGACTTCCTTCAAATTTGTTATTTGCTCTTGTTCGATCATCTCCACATAGTGCCTCACTAATCATAATTATATAGAAGAATTCACTAGAATATTTGAATTGTTTTCTTTATTAGCTGCAAAATAACATATTGTTATTTCAGGGTATTTCAAGTGATGGTTTAGAGTTGTATGTTGATTCATTCATAAAACTTTCAACTATTTTCTTCTATCTTTTATATACTGCAATGCTTTACTTACAGGTAATTCAACTGAAGCTGGGCCGCTGCGAACAAAAAATTGCTCTTTATCATTTACACGTAAGAACATAGGCTCTTTTATTGGCTGACATCTTATTACCATAATCTTCTTTTCGCTAACTTCGTGTAAACTAAAGTATATATGCTTTACAAATTCTAATCCAATATGTTGCTTAATTAGGTTTTGAATATGTAATAAGGTTTTATCATCATTAGAAAACCGATCGGCCTCTAAACCCAATATTTCTCCATTGTCTTTAACGCCAATTAAAAGACGACCACCTTCAGTGTTACAAAAGGCAGCAACAGATTTTAACCAGGCGTGTTCAATCTCTTTACCCATTTTATTAGTACGAAGATTTAATCGTATTGTTGATTTAAATTCAACAAAATCGTTTTCCCCTTTGTAAATCAATTCTTTTAAAGCAGTATCATCAAGTGAGGGTATTTTTTCATCATTGCTAATTTTTCTAAATAGGCGTATAATAAATATTACAGAACTAATTATAAGTAAAATAGCTATAATAAGTAACAAACCCAGCTTTCCTTTTAAAATTAATCCAAAATCAGCTTCAGGTATAATCAGAGCGGTCCATATACCGTTTGCACTTTTCTTATTTGGTTTAAAAGCTGCCAGAAGGTTTTCTCCTTTGTGTTTAAATTTAAGAAATGAAGTAGAATCATGAGATAAATTCATATCCCATTCAATTAAAGCTGTGTAAAAGCCTGTTCCTTTGGCTTCCTCCCAAGATACCAGGTACCCATCTTTGTCAGATGTGTTATTAAGTAAATCAAGTCTTGAATAATCAAAATACCTACCGTTAGGTGTGAAAAGATGAATTTCTGATGATTCAGAAATTTTAATTGAATTAAGGAAAGTATAAATTCTTTTTAAAGATTTATACGCAGTAATAATGTATTCGGTACCTGTTATATCTTTTGTTTTAATCGAAAAAGCAACTCCATCAAGTTTGTTAATACCTGGTATTTGTTGTAAGGAATATCTAACAATTGTATCAAAATCCTGATGCAAATGATCACTGTAGCTTGGAAGCGATCTAACAGAATAATTTACCAGATTCTCGGAAATTAATCTTTGTTCATGCTTTGGATGAAGTAACCATACCTGCTTTTGATTCGAACTATCATTCAAGGTAAAATACGATTCGTAATTAGGTTCTTCGTGTCTAATATTATATGTTTCGCCTGTTGACCAGCTAATAGAAATTGCTGATAATTGAGATGTATTTGAGACTAGTGGAATAAACTTCTTATTTAATTCTATTATATCTCTATTATTTAGGGTAGATGTGCTGGCCCAATCCTTAATAATATTTAAGGCAATGATGATACTTTCATTTTCTTCCGTATTTTTAGATTCTATTCGATCTAGATAGGACTGAAGTTGTTGTTCCGTGACTTTTTGTTGTTGTTTATTTGCTATTAAAATACTTGATATTAGGATTGTAACTGCTAAAAAAAGAATAGTGGATAAAATAACTATTGTTAAGTGCTTTTTCATTGGATTGATCTGCATTAATCTTGGAAAATTTCGTTTTTTAATGTCAAAAATATATAAATATTGCTAAACAATGCGATTATTTGAATAGCGAACAAAGATTACTTTCAGTGAGATCGTTTCACTAAGTTCGTTAAGTTAACGATTTCAGATTTACGAAGTATTATATTTTAATGATTAGATCTAAAATCTTCATTCGTTAATTGATATTCTTAAATCAATTATATTTAATATAAAATATTAATAAGAATTAATCAACCGGTATACTATATATTAAGCGCAAATGAATAACAGGACTTCCAGCAAATTCTTCATTTGCTCTTGTTCTGTCATCGCCAATATTAACTAAAGGTAATCCTAAATCGATTTTATCATCTTCGGCAAAAAGACCATAATCTTTAGAAAGGGAATACCCTGCACGCACTTCCATAAAAATATTATCAAATAAATTAACATTAGTAAATGCAGAAAGGTTAATACTTTTGCGATCAACATAATAATTTTCGTAATCAGGTTCGTTAATTCTGT
>DAOWML010000310.1 GCA_030643125.1 Bacteroidales bacterium | reverse complement strand
GCATAAACTCCAATAAATCCTTCTTCAGAAACTTGTATGTCATAGTTAAGAGTATCAATATCTCTTAATACTGTAACTCTTGTTAATTCATTTTTATAGTCAGATATAGTATTTGTAAATCCATCGTAAAATTCGATTGGATTTCCATTTATTCCAATAAGTTTATCACCCTTTTTTAAACCGGCCTTTTTTGCGGGTGAATCTTTCGTGAAACTTCCGACATAAAAAGGAATCCGCGCATCAATAAATCCTTTACTCTTTAGTAATTCAGGTATGATGCTTTCAGGAACAGGTATTTCTCTGTGTTGACCACCTCTATCAATTTGAATAGTTTTAACATCGTCTAAAACTAATTGAGGAACAATTGCATAAAAATCGTCGATTTCCTCACCATCTAATGATAAAATTTTATCACCGTTTCTTAAACCCATATCATAAGCTAAAGAATCAACTGTTATTCCGTACTCAACATTTTTATTCGGAAGATATTGATCTCCCCAAACATATAATATAGCAGAATAAATAACCAAAGCCGTAACGAAATTAACCATTACACCACCAAGCATAATTAACAATCGTTGCCATGTTTTTTTTGACCTAAACTCGTATGCTTGTGGTGGCTTTTTCATTTGTTCCTTATCCATCGACTCATCAATCATTCCTGATATTTTTACATATCCGCCTAAAGGCAACCAACCTAATCCATATTCTGTTTCTCCTTTTTTCACTTTAAATAATGAAAACCATGGATTAAAGAAAAGGTAAAATTTTTCAACCCTTGTCTTAAAAATTTTAGCAAATGCAAAATGTCCAAATTCGTGTAAAATAACTAATATGGATATGCTAAGTATAAATTGTGCGATCTTAACTAATACTTCCATCTATCTCTTTTTTATGATTTGTTTATTATTGATTTTGAGAATTCTCTTGTTTCCTTATCTGTATTTATTAAATCATCCAGTTCAGGATGCTTTATGTAAGTTATTTTTTGCATACTTTGTTCAATGATATCTGTCATTTTACAAAAACCAATTTTATCTTTTAAAAATGCCTCAACAGCAATTTCGTTTGCAGCATTTAAAATACAAGGCATATTTCCACATTTATCCATTGCCTCAAATGCTAATGCAAGATTTATGAAATTTTTTAAATCGGGTTTTTCAAATGTTAATTCCGGATAATCCCAAAAACTGAAACGAGGGAAATCAGTTTTAATGCGATCAGGAAAACTCAATGCATATAAAATCGGAAGTTTCATATCGGGTAATCCCATTTGTGCTTTCATCGAGCCATCTTCGAATTGTACTGCTGAATGAATTATGGATTGTGGATGAACTACAACCTCAATTTGGTTTGGATTTAAACCAAATAACCAACGAGCTTCAATCGCTTCTAAACCTTTGTTCATCATTGTAGCTGAGTCGATGGTTATTTTAGCACCCATATCCCAATTTGGATGTTTTAATGCATTTTCTTTGGTTACTGATTTTAAAAATTCAATATCCTTTCCCCTGAACGGACCTCCGGATGCAGTTAAAATAATTTTTTCTATTGCATTTTGTCCTTCACCAATCAAACATTGAAAAATAGCCGAATGTTCAGAATCGATCGGGTATATACTAACTTTATGATGAAATGCTAATTTTTGAATAATCTCACCTGCCACAACAAGTGTTTCCTTATTTGCTAAAGCAATTGTTTTACCTGCTTTGATTGCGTTTATTGTTGGAAGTAATCCGGAATATCCAACCATTGCAGTAAGAACAATATCAATAGTCTCCATTTCAACAATTTGTGCGATAGCATCATTACCAGCATATATTTTAACAGGAAGGTTTCCAAGAGCAGTAACTAATTCATCATATTTTGATTCATTTGCAATAACCACCGTATTAGGCTGAAATTCTTTTGCTTGTTTCGACAGTAAATCAATATTATTGTAAGCAGTAAGAACTTCAATTTCGAAATGATCAGAATTCTTCCTGACTACATCTAAAACTTGTTTTCCGATTGAACCTGTAGATCCTAATATTGCAACTCTTTTTTTCATTTATCCTTCGCTTTCTCCTTCTCCAAAATTTATCTAAAATGCCACATAATCTTCCGGATCAATGGGAGTTCCGTTATGCCATAACTCGAAATGCAAATGTGGTCCACTGGTAAGTTCTCCTGAATTTCCAATAATAGCAATTGCCTCACCTGCAGTTACATGATTCCCAATTTTTTTCAGAAGTTCAGAATTGTGTTTGTATACCGATAATAAATTGTTATCATGCTGAATCTGGATTACGTATCCTGTCTCTAGTGTCCAGTTTGCAATGGTAACTGTTCCATCTAATGTTGCCACAACAACTTTATTCGATGCTGTTACGATATCAGTTCCAAAATGATATTCATTCGGATTAAATGAATTTGTAACTAAACCTTTAACAGGAGGATAAAAATGTATGCTTGAAAAATCAGTTTTATTAGAAGTATTAGCTAAAATAGACAAATTAAACAACTCTTCTTCTTCAATCTGCTGACGTAATAATGAATCATGTTCAGATTTATCAAACGTAATTTCCTCGTATCTCACGGTTGTATCCTGAGAGTTTTCATAACTTAAAGGAGTTCCTCCGCGAATAATTGTATTTATACTTTCAAAATATCGATCACGAATTTCCAGCTCATGTTCTAATGAATCAAGTTTATAAACATTATTAATGATATTTCGTCGCATATTACCGTCGGGGTAACCCGGAATAAATTCTCTGATCGGTGTAAATGCAATTAAAACAATAATCGCAATTGTAAAGAGTAATACACTTGTTCCAACAATAGAAAAAACATTTAATCTTGAAAGTCGCAAGAACCATACTTCTTCAAAAGTATCATCATTATAAATACTTAAGCGGTATTTATTTCTTAGTTTACTAACAATCCGTTTCTTTTTCTCTTTAATCATCAATAATTAATTTGTTTGCAAAGATACACGTTTTCGATAAAGAAAACAGTTAAAAACGAGCTCACTAAATTAGCCCAAACAATTGAATTAAACGAACCGTTTTTAATATTTATACGATGAAAATAACATAAATTAACAATTGATATTTAAGTGAATATACATTGTGAAAATTTTAAATACATTACAAAATGCAAGAATTGTAAAAAAAAATTTGTTTTTT
>DAOWML010000195.1 GCA_030643125.1 Bacteroidales bacterium | reverse complement strand
TCTTTTCGTAAATCATACTTTACAGAGGCAGTGTTTTCTCTGTTTATAATTTCATCAAAATTATACTTCATACTATTTGGCTTTTTGCTTTTAGCTATTGGCTGTTAGTTCCACATTTGTTTATACTTTTTTAAGCCGAGCAATTCTTAATTATTAATTATTTAGAATATCCTACAGACTGACTATAAATTACCTCATAATTTTCAGGTAAGTTTAGTTCCTTTGCAATTTTTTCTTTATTTATCCATGCCCTGAAAACAGAAATTAAACCTTCCGATGCACAATATAAATAAACATTTTGGCCAATAAATCCACAATGTGTTGCCGCTGTCATTCGTTTTATTTCAACTGAAGCATTACCCAACTTTTTAAAATCTGACACATAGATTAAGTTTACGGCAGCCTTTTTCACAAAATTCTGTTTTCCTGCAACTGATCTCATATCCACATCTGATAACTTTTCCAAAGCATGTTCTTCAGCTTTATAAATAAATATACCATCTTTAGTAGTCAGGTAAATTTCAATATCTTGATTATTATGAGAACTTGGGGCAGTTCGTTTACTTGATTCTTTCCTGTTTATGCCAAATGCTGCCCATAACAAATTAGATAATTGCTGATCGGTTAACTCTTTGTCGATAAAATCACGATTTGAGCTTCGTTCATTTAATGCCTGCATTAAAGGTTTGCCACCAGTTTTATCGGGTTCCGGAAGTTTAATCAGATTCTGTGCAAATACATTATTAATTGTAAATACAATAAAAATTGTCAAGCTTAGTTTTATTAATCTCATAGCCATATTTTTATTTAAGATTCTCCATAAATTTCTTTGAGTTGATAATATACCTAATGTGGGTTCCTTCTCCAATTTTTCCTTCTTCATCGTTTGCTTCCAACTTAAAAACAAGTTTTTTGCCATCAACTTCGATCAAAGTAGCAATGCATTCCACCTGCATTCCAACAGGTGTTGGTTTTAAATGCCGAACATTTACCTCAAAACCCACGGTGTTATACTCATCACCTAAATAAGGTGAAACAGTATTTAAGGCTGCATTTTCCATTAATGCAATCATGGCCGGTGTTGCAAAAACCTCAACTAATCCTGAACCATATTGTGCAGCAGTATCTTTATACTCTATTTTTTGTTTGGCTGTATAAGTTATCCCAATTTGCAAATCGAATTCCATAATTATTTCAAATTGTTTTTACTGACAATAAAGATAAGCATTTTCTGTCTCACAGAAATAAAAAAAGGGCATCGAAAAATTAATCAACACCCTTTGCTTTATGAATATCTTTATAAACTAACTTAATGAATAATGTTTTACCACTAACCTGCCCGTCCGGCAGGCGGGGCCACATAAAATACTTAGAAACACAAAAAAATTTCTTAATGAAACTTAAAGATAAGTGGTGATTTTGTCAGGTTTTTAGAAATGCCTTTATGTTTATTTCTAATCTAAGATTTTAGTTTCTCTGCCATTGCTTTAGCTATACTTTCGCAACGATCAAAGGCTTCATTTCCGGGAATACCTTTTATATCAACAGGGTCGGAAACTAATTCCCATTGGATGGTTTCATAAAATTTATGTAAAGCTTTTACTCCGCCACCATTCCAACTGTACGATCCGAATAATCCTAACAAATGGCCTTTAACTCCCATATGCTCAAGTGTACGGGTTAAATTCTCCATGGTAGGCAACATTCCTGAATTATATGCACAGCTTCCCAAAATAACTCCTTTGTATCGCCAGATATCATTAATTAAATATGAAATGTGTGTTTTTGAAGCATCATGAATTCTGATTTTTTTTATTCCCTGTTCGGAAAGTTTACGTGCAATACTATCGGCCATTTTAGCTGTATTTCCATACATTGAGCCATAAATAATTACAACGCCATCTTCTGTTTCAAATTTACTCCACTTATCGTATAAAGAAAGCACCTTACTTACATCTGTCCTCCAGATTGGGCCATGAGTTGAACAAACATATTTAATATCTACTCCCTTGAGCTTTTTAAAAGCTTTCTGAACCATATTGCTGTATTTACCTACGATATTAGAATAATACCGACGCATTTCATCTTTGTAATATTCTTCAAATTCTATTTCATCATCGAATATTCCACCATCTAATGCACCAAAACTGCCAAAGGCATCACCGGAAAATAAAATCTTTTCTGTTAAGTCGTATGTCATCATTGTTTCGGGCCAGTGTACCCAGGGAGTCATTACAAATTTTAAAGTATGATGTCCGAGATTTAACTCATCACCATCTTCAACCTGATACCATTTATCCTTGTATCCAAAATATGATTCAATAATTTTAAATGTTTTTAGATTACCAACCAGTTTAATATCCGGATATTTTTCGACAATGGTTTTAATAGCACCTGAATGATCAGGTTCCATGTGATTAATGATTAAATAATCTATAGTCCTTCCATCAATAAGTTCTTCAATTTTATCAAGATAATCGTCAGATGAGCCAAACTCAATTGTATCGACCAATGCTACTTTTTCGTCAATAATTAAATATGAATTGTAAGAAATTCCATTAGGGATTGGCCACATATTTTCGAAATGACTTGTTCTTCGATCGTTTCCCCCTATCCAATAAACTTTATCTGTAATTTTAACTGTGTTGTGCATTTTCAATTATTTTATACTTATGGTTCAATACTAATATTTCTATCCGGCTTTAAAGTCAATCCGGTTTTATCTTTAAATTTTTGAGCTACGGTATTATATCCTGTGATTGCTAAAGGTCTCTGCTTATTACTCACATATGCTTCCACCTTGTCAAATACATTTATATTATGGAATTCTTTAAACTTGCAAATCGTTATTGAAACTTGGTCACCTCCTTTTGCAAGCCACCCACTACTTACTCTATCTTTTAATTCAACAAAAATTAAACTATTGTTATAATGAAGCATACAGTCACATCTACTTTCCATTTCTCCATTGGGTCTCTTTATATCAATACAATTATCAATTGCATGAAAATCAATAGAGATTTCGTTTTTATTTATGACTTCAGCTATCCATTTCTCTTGCGTTAATTCATCAATATATGCAGGATTAGTTGCTGGTGGAGGGTCATCGCAAAGACCAAATTTAGTTTTAGCTGTTCCAGACTTACAGCTTGATGTAAAAAAGTCTACCGGCATAAATCTTCAATATCTAATAGGTTAGAAAACAAATTATTACTTTCAGCAAGGCCAAGATTTAAGTAATTTTCATCTTAAGGCAATCCCTTATAATCACCTAAAATATTTATTATGCCAGTTTTTTCATCAAATTCATAAACTCTTAAATTATCGGAGCTGATAGTAGAAGCTAAAGGAACAACTATATTTAGTTTGCTTAATAAATTTTTGGCTTGAATTTTCGATTTCAACTGATTTGCTTTAACAATAACTGACAAATAGTTAATTATATATGGACTATGAGTAGTCATTAAAAGATTATTTCCAATATTTAGATTATTAAATTTTAATAAGCTTTTTAGCATTTGCCATTGAGATTCAGGAAATAAATTTTGTTCTGGCTCTTCAACTATACTTATAAAACATTTATTGTAATATTTTGACCGTATTATATCAATTTCTTTATTTTTATTATTGTCAGCAATTGATTTATTAAGCATTAATTCTGCTATCTCATTATCCATACGAATTGATTGAGACACGCTCATATTTTTTCTAAGAGTTTCTTCCTTATCTGTAATGGACAAAGATAAGTCTCGAGATACTAGATATAATGGAGTAAATGATTGTAATCCACTTGAAGCTTCAAGCAAATTGATTTTATAGTCGTCTCCTATTATAAATGAGCTATCTTCATTTTCATCATATTCATATTTGTAGGAACCTATTTGCAAATCAAGTTTCTTTCCATTTAGAGCTTTTTGTGCTTTTTTCAATTCTTCTGCAAAAGTGAATACATTATCGGGTAATCCTTTAACATTATACGCATTGCTAATTGTACTTAAAAAATTCCGTTCAGCAGGAACGTACATTATTTTAGGAACGATATATTTATTTTCCTTTATTTCTTTTATTATTGGAGACTTTTCTTTTCTATCATAGGTTATATGATACTTTTCACCTAAATATTCAATAAATGTTTTATCATTAAAGTAATTGTGGATTTTTTGGTATTTTGTGAATTCTATAAACTTAGCAAACGATATTTTATCTTTGTCTGTATCCCCTCTGTTAATTGATTTTTCAAGCCAAGATAAAATTGAAAATAGTTTTGCTACTGTACTTTTACCACTACCTTGATTTCCTATAAACACTGTAACTTTTTTAATGTCAATCCAACCATCATTTGATTGTAATCCATCTTTTATTGGACCAAAACTTCGTATTTTTATTTTGCTCATTTTTCTTCCATTTTAATCAACAAAGATATTTATTAATATTGATTTTATCCGTAAATGTACGGTTTTTTGCATTGGCTATAATTTCGGTATATAAGCATTCTATCCTAATTTGCAAATAACTTGTTATAAGTTTTGTCTACAAAATTTAGATTGACAATGTGCTTTTGCTATGGTTAAATGATTTAAGCTTGTAGCTAATTTTTTATCTCAGAAGATAGAGGAAATTTCAGATTTTCTGTACCAGTTAATATTGCTTTTACTGATCCGATTAGAATTTTAGCTTCTACCAAAATTGGTATTCTGTTTAAATCATCAGTAACCCAAACATACATATCTTCTCCACCACTAAACACAGTTCCTTCGATTAATAAAGCCGAAAACTTAATAGTCCTAAATTTGCGTTTATCACGTGTTTTTAAGATTTCTTTCCCAAGATATCTTATATATAAATTAAAAATCTCGTTATCAATAATCATTCGAATAGGAATAGTATCGTTGATTTCATATTTTTCGAAAT
>DAOWML010000022.1 GCA_030643125.1 Bacteroidales bacterium | reverse complement strand
GATATGAATCATGTATTTCTTTAATTCTTCAGATAGTTTTTTCTGAAGCAAATTCCTTGCACGTGGAGGATTCTTCTTATACTCATCGTAGTAATCTGATATACATATTGGTTCGCCAAAATAAACAAACAATTTACTACGAAAATTAATATAATTGCTCCAGTCTAGTCCGACAGGAATAATTTTAATATTTAGCTTAAAATCATTTGCTTCCTCTGCTTCAAATGCAATTCGCAAAATACCTTTTTTTAAAGGTTTCAATTTTCTGAAACCGGCATGAACACCTTCAGGTAAAATAACCAAACCGTTCTTGTTTTTCAATACATCAATTGTTTTTTGAAAAATGGCATCATTATTTCCCAGGCTTTCTTTACCATCGCGGATTCTATAAATAGGTAAAATCTTAAAAAAGGTTAAAAGCTTTTCAATTGTTTTCTTTTTAAAAATATCTGCCCTTGCTAAAAATACTGGTTGTGTTTTAATAATTGCCAGTATTGCCATCGCATCCATTAAAGCATTCTGATGATTTGGTGCATATATTATTATATCATCTGTTGGCACATTTTCGAAATTGCAAGCTGTTGTTCTGAAATATATTTTTGTAACTCTGTCAGCATAAGGTCTTAATAGTCCATACCCTAGATGTTTTTTCTCAATAGTTTCTCTGCTTATAGCCATATTTTATTAGTTAATCATTTTTAATTGGTTTTTTCGACATTATTGTAGCTATCCCTAATCCGGATATTATATGCCAGACACCCCATAAAGCAGCAACAAATGCCATCCCACCGATTCCGTTAAACAAATTGGGATTAAAAATTAAAATAAGTGCAAGGCCTGAATTTTGTATGCCCGTTTCAATTGTTATTGTTCTAACGTCGTTTTTATTACGTTTAAAAAGTGTTGCTATAGAATATCCGGTCATTAATGCGAGGACATTATGTATAAATACGATTAAAAAAATCAAATGTACATACTTTAAAAAATATTCCCAGTTTAAGGTAAGGGCTACAATTACATAACCGGCAAAAATAACTATAGAGGCAATTTTAATTGGTTTGACAATTTTCGAAGTGGTTTTTGGAAATTTATATGAAAATAACATTCCAATGGTTAAGGGAATACCGAGTAAAATAAACATAGTTTTAGACATTTCGATAGGATCAATTTCAATTGGAATTATTAATCCTGCTCCTTTAGAATATATTACTGCATAAATACCACCCCAAAATGCAAAGTTTAAGGGCGTCATGATTACTGCTGAGAAATCTGCAACTGCTGTCAGACTTACCGATAATTCGGTATTCCCTTTAGCTAAAGCTGTCATAAAATTGGAAATATTTCCTCCGGGACATGCAGCTACCAATATCATACCTAATGCAATACTAGGTGAGGGGTTAATGAGCAAAACCAAACCAAGCGTCAGGAGCGGCAGAAGGAGAAACTGAGCTACAATACCTATAATTGCTGATTTGGGATTGGCAAAAACTTTTTTAAACTTCTCCGTTTTTAATTCAAGTGCTACACCAAACATAACAAAAGCAAGAGTAATATTTAAAAAGAATAAACCCTCTGGATTAAAATTTAAGCGTATATTATCAAGTAAAACCAACGAATCTGCAAACATATTTTTTTTTTAACGCTGATAAAAATAAGCAAATGAATTTAAAAAAAAGAAGAATAAGAATTTATGAAAAGAATTATTGATTGAAAAGGGTTTTATGTGACGAGAAGTTATTTTAATATATGAATTTAATTAGTTGGTCAAAAAACATTTTTCAAACTCGACATTCTTATTAAAGATTTATATATTTACATTAAACCTAAAGTACCAACCATCTTACTATTTAAGAATCTAAAAATTTAATTAAATAGTGGAAAACAAAAAAATATTAAAGTTAATTGATGAAGTATCAGAAGTGCTTTCCTTATTGATTGAATTAAGGAAAAAAGGTCGATTTAGAGAGGCACTTGAAAAAATTGATGAAACTTTATTAAATTATTTCGAATACGATTCGGATTTTATGTATTCTGTTTCGGAAGATTTTTTGATTGATGTTTTAAAAACAGAAAAGGGATTATCTTCGGAGCAGATAGTTTCATTGGCTGAAATTCTAAATGAAAAAGGAGACATACTTTTAGAACAGAATAATTTACGTGAAAGTCGGGAAATCTTAAAAAATACTTTGAAAATATATTACTTTCTAAACGAAGATCAGGATTTTTTTTCATTCAAGAATATGAATAAAATGGTCTTGATCAACGACAAACTTTCAAAAATTAATGTTAAATTTGAAAATTAACTGATACGATTTTTTATAAGCCTGCTTTCTTCCTCAAATCCCGGTTTTTCTAACAAAGCAAACATGTTATTTTTATAAGCTTCTACGCCTGGCTGATCAAAAGGATTGATATCCAGCAAATAACCGCTTATTGCACAAGATTTTTCAAAAAAATATATAAGCTGTCCGATATAATATTCTGTTATTTCTGGTATCGTAATTTTAATGTTTGGAACATCTCCATCAATATGTGCAAGCCTTGTACCTAGCTCGGCCATTTTATTTACGTAATCAATAGGTTTTTCTGCAAGATAATTTAACTTATCAAAGTTGTTTTTATCATCAGGTATTTTTAGGTTAAATTTAGTTTTTTCAACTGAAATTACTGTTTCAAATATGTTTCGTAAGCCTTCCTGAACATATTGACCTAAAGAATGTAGATCTGTAGTGAAACTTACGCTTGCCGGGAAAATGCCTTTATTTTCTTTTCCTTCGCTCTCACCAAATAACTGTTTCCACCATTCAGCAATATAATTTAATCTGAGGTCGTAGTTTGCAAGAATTTCTGTTGTTTTATTTCTTGAATAAAGTGCATGTCTTATCGCAGCATATTGATAAACAGGATTTTTCTCGAACGAATTGTTTTGGGAGTTCTTAAACATTGATTTTGCACCGTTAAGGAGCTCTTCAATACTGTAACCAGCGCAGGCAATAGGAAGTAATCCTGCCGGCGTTAATACAGAATATCGACCACCAATATCATCATCAATAATAAATGACTTATAATTTTCTTGTTCCGCCATATTTCGCAAAGCACCTTTTGAAGCATCTGTTATTGCAATAATTCGGTTTGAAGTTTCTTGTTTTCCAAATCTGTTTTCAAGATCTTTCCTAAGCAAGCGAAAGGCAATGGCTGGTTCTGTAGTGGTACCCGACTTTGAAATAACAACAAGCGAATATTTTTTATCTTTTAAAAAATCTAAAAGCTCATAATGATAATCTTCCGATAAGTTTTGACCGGCAAAAAGAATGTGTGGATTCTTTCTTTCTTGTTTTAAATGATCAAACGGTCCTGATAATGCTTCAATAACTGCTTTTGCTCCAAGATACGATCCTCCTATCCCGATAACTACAATTACGTCTGATTTTTCCCGCAATTGTTTTGCAGTTGTATTAATCTCTGATATTAGATCGCTTGAAATAATATTTGGCAGGTTTACCCAACCCAAAAAATCGCTTCCTTTACCTGTCTTGTTAATTAATTTTTTGTTTTGTTCTTTAACCAGTTTGTCATAGTTATTAAAATTATTCTTGTCAATAAACGATAATGCATTTTTTAAATCGACTTGTAAATGTTTCATAACAAACAATTTTTTTATTTTGAATTTGGCTCCAATTTTTCAAGTTGCTTTTTGTAATATTCTACAAGCTTGTCTTTTCTAAAATTGTTTAAATAATCTTCTCCAAGTTCATTAAAAACAACTTTATTTTTAATAATAAAACCCTCATGCCTGCCTGTTTGCTAGGCAGTCAGGTTTATTCATATCCTTGTTGTGAACCGACGGGTTAACCCGTCGGTTCATGGATGTTTCATTATTCTATTATTCCAGTATTCCAATTTCACAAGTTGAATTACATTAAATTTAAAATGCGATAATAATTATCTCAAATTCTCAGTAAGCAACTTTATTTCAATGGCAGGAGATATTTTTTCATATAAAATATTGTATACAGCTTCGGTAATTGGCATGTTTACAATATATTTTTTATTGATTTCCATGATAGATTTCACGGCATAATAACCTTCTGCAATCATGTTCATTTCCAGTTGAGCCGATTTAACAGAATAGCCTTTGCCAATCATATTGCCAAAAGTTCTGTTGCGACTAAATTGTGAATAAGCTGTAACCATTAAGTCACCTAAATATGCTGAACTTTGTATATCACGTGTAATAGGATGAACAGCATCAACAAAACGTTTTATTTCCTGTATCGAGTTTGAAATAAGTACGGCATTGAAATTATCGCCATAACCCAAACCATGACAAATTCCTGCTGCAACAGCAAATACATTTTTTAGAACTGCAGAATATTCTGTACCATAAATATCGTCAGAAATGCTGGTTTTTATGTATTGTGTACTTAACAGATCTGCAATTAAACGAGCATTTTTTAAATTTTCAGATGCCATTGTCAAATATGATAATCTTTCCAGAGCAACTTCCTCGGCATGGCAGGGACCTGAAATAACCACGAATGATTCTAGTGGCACATTATATTGCTGATTAAAGAATTCACCAATTATTAAATTATCTTCTGGAACAATTCCTTTAATTGCAGATACAATCAATTTAGCACTGATATCAACTTTAAGATTCTGTAGTGCATCTTTTAAAAATGCCGATGGAATAGCAAAAATCAGAATATCAGCATTATCAACAGCTTTACTTATATCACAAAAGAGAGCAATTTTATTGGTGTCGAGAGCAACAGAACTTAAATAAAAATTATTGTGTTTATGTTGCTTTATAAAATTAATTTTTTCGGTACTTCTCATGTACCAGTTGATATCATCAACATTTTCGAGAAGCATTTTTATGATAGCAGTTGCCCAGCTACCTCCACCTAAAATTGCTACTTTGGGTTTTTGCTTCATTTAGATTATTTTATGTTTTCAATCCAGCCTTTTACATCATTCTGACTGGGATTTTGTAAGCCCAATTTATGCTTTTTATTTGTACCACACAATTTTTGATGTAAAGCTCCGGAACTAGAATCTTTCATGCTTGCTACAGTTAAATAACCTGATTTTTGAATTACAGGAATCCATTCTTCAGGAATCCCTAATTCAGTATAGCTTGATACATCATCTTTTTGAGCTTTCTTTTCCGGTCGCATTTGAGGGAAAAAAAGTACATCCTGGATAGATGGTGAATTAGTCATTATCATTGCTAAACGATCAACACCAATGCCCAGCCCACTTGTAGGAGGCATTCCATACTCAATAGCTTTTAAGAAGTCTTCGTCAAGTACCATGGCTTCTTCATCACCTCGTTTGCCTAAAACCAACTGTTGTTCAAACCGTTCACGCTGATCGATCGGGTCATTCAATTCAGAATAAGCATTGCAAATTTCTTTTCCATTACAAATAGCTTCGAATCGTTCTACCAGTCCATCAACGCTACGATGTTTCTTTGCCAATGGAGACATTTCAATCGGATAATCTGTTATGAAAGTTGGCTGAATCAATTTCGACTCACACATTTCACCGAAAATTTCATCAATCAGTTTACCCTTACCCATTGTTTCATCAACAGAAATTTCAAGTTTTTTAGCTGTTTCGAATAGCTTTTTTTCATCCATATTCGATATATCAATTCCGGTAAATTCCCGGATAGCTTCAAACATAGTATATCGTTTCCATGGACGTTTGAAATTGATTATATTTTCCCCAACCTTTACTTCTGTTGTTCCATGAATATCTAAAGCGATTTTTTCAACCATTTCTTCAACGGTTTCCATCATCCAGTTGTAATCTTTATAAGCAACATAAAGCTCCATTTGTGTAAATTCAGGATTATGGAAACGGCTCATTCCCTCGTTACGGAAATCTTTAGCAAATTCATATACACCATCAAAACCACCAACGATTAATCTTTTCAGGTAAAGCTCGTTAGCAATTCTTAAATATAAAGTCTGATCTAAAGTATTATGATATGTTTTAAACGGACGTGCAGCAGCTCCTCCATATAATGGTTGTAGAACCGGAGTTTCAACTTCCAGGTAACCTTTGCCATTTAAATACTCACGCATTGAGTTGGTAAGTTTAGTTCTTTTAACAAAAGCATCTTTAACTTCAGGATTTACAATTAAATCCAAATGACGCTGACGATATCTTTGTTCCGGATCAGAAAAGGCATCGTAAACTTTTCCATCTTTTTCTTTTACTATTGGCAGAGGCCTGATTGATTTACTTAAAACGGTAAATTCAGTTACGTTTATAGATGTTTCACCAACCTGTGTAACAAATACATTTCCTTTTATACCAATAATATCGCCTATATCTAAAAGTTTTTTAAATACTGTGTTGTATAATGTTTTATCCTCGCCTGCACAAATATTATCGCGTTTAAAGTAAATCTGGATTTTGCCTTTGTCGTCTTGTAGCTCAACAAATGAGGCACTTCCCATAATTCTTCTTTTCATAATTCTTCCTGCTATGCTAACTTCCTGGAAATTATTCTTTGCCGGATCGAATTTAGAAAGGATCTCTTCTGATGAAGTATTTACTTCATATTTAGCAGCAGGGTAAGGATTAATCCCTAATTTCCTCAATTCTTCCAGCGATTGCCTGCGAATAATCTCTTGTTCGCTTAATTCTAAATTCATCATACAAATTCAATATTTAATTTTTTCAAAAAAAACAGTGCAAAGGTAAGATTAAAAAATAAATTATCTATTTATAATTATTGTCCGTAAGGCATCAAGTTTTGTAAGTAGCCCAATAATATATCGAAAACTTTACTCCGTAGGAGTTAAATATTATCAATAAAATCAAAAAGAAATTTTTCATCGAATTCAACTCTCAAATTTTTTAAGAAATTGAATGTATTCTTCTCTAAATGTCTTCTTTTAATGGCATTTATCCCCTACGGGGAATTTATTAATTTACGGTTCTGCTACTACAATACTATAACCGCCACGCGGATATAATGCTACGAAAATATACTGGAAATAGATTTAAAATACTCATTACGCCAGCTTCCTTTTCATTCTAAATATTTTGTTTTTCATCTGCCACATTACAAATATAATTATTGCAATGTTTAAATTGCATCCATTTTTAATATACTAAACATGATAAAACCCTATTCACTTAGTAATCAAACAAGATAATTTTATTTCCATTTTATTATAGATATTCATAATTGTTTTTATTTAGAATAATTTAATTTTGCAGGTATTAATAGATTTTAAGAGGGGATATGGAATCAGGAAATAAAAATAATAGACGATTACCTCGATGGATGAAAATGCAGATGCCAAAGGGCGAGTCGTATTCTAAAGTAAAAAACACCGTTAATAAATATAATTTACATACTATTTGTACAAGTGGTAATTGCCCTAATATTGGTGATTGTTGGAACAGGGGAACTGCTACATTCATGATTTTAGGTGAAATTTGTACTCGCTCATGTAAATTTTGTGGTGTAAAAACGGGAAAACCTTTACCTGTTGATTGGGATGAACCAAACAGGATTGCCGAATCGGTAAAATTGATGAATGTTAAGCACTGTGTTATTACTTCGGTAGATCGTGACGACCTTGATGATGGAGGAGCGTTACTTTGGGCAAAAACAATCAAAACAATTAAAGAAATTAATCCTAAAACAACAATTGAAACACTTATTCCTGATTTCGATGGCCTTGAAAAAGATATAAATACAATAATAGAAGCAAAACCCGAAGTTATTTCGCATAATCTGGAAACGGCTGAACGATTAACACCTCAGATTAGAAGTAGAGCAAAATATCAAAGAAGTTTACAAGTAATAAAGCAAATTGCCGGATCAGGAATCACTGCTAAATCAGGAATTATGCTGGGCCTTGGAGAAACAGAAGAAGAAATTTTGCAAGTTATGGATGATCTTTTAGCTGTTGGTTGTAAAGTAATGACCATTGGCCAATACCTTGCTCCAACTATGGATCATATTCAGGTTAAAGAATATGTTACGCCTGAAAAATTTGAAGAATATAGAAAAATTGGTTTAGAAAAAGGATTTCAGTTTGTTGAAAGTAGCCCTTTGGTGAGGTCGTCTTATAAGGCGGAAAATCATGTCATGCCTGCCTTGCCCTGCCCTGCCGGCAGGCAGGCGGCAGGCGGCAGGCAGGTTTTGCACATTAAATGATTATAGTGATGAAGGATGTAAAATTTGAAGATTTAAGACTAATTGAATATAAAAATGCCTGGGATTACCAGGAAAAAGTATTTGCTGATTATATTAAAATAAAAGCTAAGAATAGAGAGCTTCCGGAAAATGAACAGAAAGAAATTAAGGGGAAAGTTCTTTTTTGTGAGCATCCACATGTTTATACTTTAGGTAAAAGCGGGACACAAAACAATTTATTAATTAATGATGAGTTTTTAAATAAAATACAAGCTACATATTTTAAAACGAACAGAGGAGGAGATATAACTTATCATGGTCCGGGACAAATAGTTGGATATCCGATTATTGATCTTGAGCGTTTTAATTTGCAGGTGAAACAATATATAGCTAACTTGGAGCAATCAATTATTCTTACTTTAAAAGAGTTTGGCATTGAATCGGAGCCCTTGCAAGGAGCAACAGGAGTATGGCTCGAAACAGAAACTAACAAAGTAAGAAAAATTTGTGCAATAGGTGTTAAAGCAAGTCGGTTTATTACAATGCATGGATTTGCTTTTAATGTAAACACCAATCTCGAGTATTTTAATCATATTAACCCTTGTGGATTTATTGATAAGGGAGTAACATCGATGGAGAAAGAACTAGGTGAAAAAGTAGATTTTGAAAAAGTTAAAGATGTTTTAAAAGGAAAAATGGAAGAAGTATTTGGGATGAATCTAAAAAAGTAAAAAAAGATGGAAACTATATATGGAAAAAAGATGGGTGCTAAAGCAGCAAGGGAGCAAGGAAGAAAATGAAAAACTGGCAAGTGAATTAAATATAGAACCTATACTGGCAAACCTCTTAACTCAAAGAGGTGTTAGAACGTTTGATCAAGCCAGGGCTTTTTTTCGCCCCCAACTCGATGATTTGCATGATCCTTTTTTAATGAAAGACATGAATCTGGCCATTGAGCGTATCGAGAAAGCAATTCAAAATAATGAGAATATCCTGATTTATGGTGATTACGATGTAGATGGAACTACATCGGTTGCATTGGTGTATTCATTTTTAAAAGAAATATACAATAATGTAGGCTATTATGTTCCAGATCGATATAGCGAAGGCTACGGCATTTCTTTACAAGGAATTCAGCATGCTCAGGAAAATGATTATTCATTGATTATAACACTGGATTGCGGAATAAAAGCGAATGAAAAAATTGATTATGCAAAAAAGAATGGTATAGACTTTATTATATGTGATCATCACTTTCCCGGAGATGAGTTACCTAAAGCAGAGGCCGTTTTAGATCCTAAACGATCAGATTGTAATTATCCGTTTCCTGACCTTTCGGGTTGTGGCGTAGGGTTTAAACTTATTCAGGCTTACGCAAAAACCAATAATATAGAGTTCGGAAAATTGATTCCCTATCTCGATTTAGTTGTTGTTAGTATTGCTTCAGATATTGTTCCTATTGTTGATGAAAACAGGATACTTGCTTATTACGGATTAATACAGTTAAATAAAAATCCCAGGGAAGGTTTAAAATCGATTATTAATTTATCAGGCTTGGCAGGCAAGGATATATCTGTTGAAGATATTGTTTTTAAAATTGGTCCTAGAATTAATGCAGCGGGCAGGATGGAATCTGCCGATAAATCAGTAGAATTATTACTTGCTATAAATTCCTGGGAAGCAAGAGTAGCAGCTACATGTGTGAATGATTTTAATGATGCCCGAAAAGATATCGATCGTAGTATTACGCAAGATGCTTTAAGAATGCTTGCACAGGAACAAGAGTTTGGGGAACGTAAAGCAACTGTATTGTATGATTCAACCTGGCATAAAGGTGTTGTTGGAATTGTTGCTTCCAGGTTAATAGAAACCTATTATCGCCCTACTATTGTATTGACAGCATCAAATGGATTTGCTACAGGTTCAGCCAGATCGGTTGTCGGATTTGATATTTACCATGCTATAGAATCGTGTAATGATTTGCTTGAGAATTTTGGAGGTCATATGTATGCTGCAGGCCTTACATTGAAAATTGAAAATGTACCGGAATTTAGCAAGCGTTTTGAAAAAATTGTAAGTGAAACGATTCGTGAAGAACAACTTATTCCACAAGTTGATATTGATGCAAGACTTAATTTAAATGAAATTACACCTAAATTTTATAGGATATTAAAACAGTTTCAACCTTTCGGACCGGGAAATATGGCCCCCGTCTTTGTAACAAAAAACGTGACTGATAATGGCGAAGGAAGAATTGTCGGAGCAAGTAAAGAGCATTTGAAACTTTCTATAATAGAAGAAAATGATCCATTCAGGAATCATTCTGCCATTGCTTTTCAGCAAGCTGATTTATACGAATATATTCATTCAGGCGATTATTTTGATATTTGCTATTCGATTGATGAAAATTGTTTCAGAGGAATTACAAATCTCCAGTTGAATATCAAAGACATAAAAGTAAATAGTACAATAGAAGAAGTTGAAGAATCAAGCCTGAATGATTCATAAGTTTGTTGTCATTTCGTAATAGATTAGTTATTAATTATTCAGGCTAAAATTTAATTCGTAACTGAGCTTTAATTTCCGATTTGGTATTCCCGTTTATTTGATTTAATCCGGATGAAATAACATCTAAATCAGAATAATATGTTTGCGAGTATCGTAGCCAGATATCCATGAATTTACCAATTGTGTATTTGAGGTTGAAGTATGTTCTTGTACCTTTTGAATAGTAGGAAGGAATTGAGAAAGCATATAAAATATCACTTTCATAAGCATATATCCTTGCATCGTACGAATCAGTATCAAAAACAGCAAATCGCATGTTTAGCGATAATGGTATTTTTTTAAGATCATAAAAAATATCCTGGTAAATCATATATCCGTAATCCGGATTCTCTGATCCTTCCGAAAATGTTGAAGTTTCAATCCTGTTTTTTAATGATAATTGATCGTTAATTCGTGAACTTATATGAAATCTTATTTTAAAAATACTTTGATTCACTAATTCATCAATTCCTGAAATAGCATTTTTATTTACAAGCTTTTCCTCGTTTTTAACCCTTAAATACACGCTTAAATTTCTGGTTGGATTATAATCTGTTTGAAAAAACCAGTCATAACCACTCGATGGGGCATCAACACCGGTTTTTATCCAGTAAAATTTATAATTATCAAAGTATGCAGTTATTTTCCAATGTTTGACAGGATGAATTTCAACACCAAAATATAAACCAGACTCATTGCTATTGCTCGATGATTCGGCAAAAGCATTACCATAATTAGCCTGATAATTTTTATCGTAATAACGATGCATCGCAGAAAGTGAAATTTGTGGTGCCAGATTTACAAGCATCCCGTTTAAAAATGCCATTCCTCCGTTTTCGCTGATAGCTTCTTCCCCAAAAAAAATAAAATCCAATAATCCAAACTGATAATCAATACTTAAGTTTGAATTTTGATTACCTTGAAAGTCAAACTGGTTTCTCGGACTTATATCTTTTACCAGGTCAACATCATATTGATAATTCAATCCGGTTATTCCTATCTTAAAACGTGAATGATTAAATGTAATATTTCCGCCAAAAATTTGTTCGTCGATAGCATCTTTATCAATTATCTCTGAAGGAATAGAGTGATAACCTGTGTTCTGGAATGATGAAACGCTCGAAATGTCATTATCTGTACTATCTTTAATGTTGGCATCTATTTTCTTTTTGGAATAAAAAGCTGATACTTCAAAATTCTTAATTGTCACGGTTGTTCCCACTCCACGCATAAAAATATTCTCATTTGTAGAAGAATATTTTCTTAATCCCTGAGCTTTTTTTCGAATATTAAGAACATAAGGAGTCTTACCTAATGACATATCGGACCATAAAAGAAGCCCTTGTCCAAATTTTGCCTGATAATCTCCTAAAGTTATTGTTTTAACTATTCCAATATTATTAATTTGAAGATGAGCAGAATAATAATCAAAGCCATTTTTATTATTCCCGGTAAAAAATTCTTCTCCCGGGTCTTTTTCTGCGGTGAAACCCCAGTAAATCTTATTCTTGTAATTGTATTTATACTTAACGTAAGCTTTATATGAACTACCTAAATATCTTGAGTTTGGGTTCTCTAATAGAGCAGAATCTGTAATGTAACTGTAACCAACCTGGTTTTCTACAATATCTTGTGCCTTAAGAAAAATTTGATTATTCCCATATTTCAGAGCATTTTTAAATTTGAAACTGGCATCAACTGGTGTGTCGGAAATAGTAATAAAAGGCATGATGGTTAAAATATCATTCATGGTAAAACCATAAACCAGTTGTAGCTCATATACCGATAACATTTTTCCATGTTGTTTTATTTAATCGAGCAGGCTCTTAATTTGAAAATCATTTAAAATTTTCAATCTTTCTAAATCTTCTTGTGATGCTGAATTTAAATTTAAAGGATTATTCAGGAAAAAATTCATATCTTCATATATACTGGTGTAATCAATTTCATCATCTGAACTGCTTGCAATATTGTCAATTAAATCTTCAATGGGATGTTTTGTAATTAGTTCCTGTTGTGCAAACGATTTGTTGTACAAAGCAAGAAGCAAAATAATGAATGCTATAAATTTAAATGTATTAAAAACCATAGCTTAAAGTAAATGAAGGAGTAAAGCCCAGGGTTTGATGTTTCGAAAATCCTATATGCGCATTTATATTTATATAATGAAAACCTATACCAAATGAGTACTTTGCAGGATTCGTTGATATTCCTGCTTGTAATGAAACAAATTCAACGAGTTTGTAATCGATTCCCGCTTTAAAAATAGCATCATGATTTAAATCTTTTTCAGTACCTATTCCAAATAATACTTTATCTGAAAACCAATAACTAAGGCCTAAATTAAAAATAGTTGGAATATATTCTTCGCCCATTTTACTACGTGATGGATTATAAACATGTGCTCCGATTAATAAATTATCAATTGGTTGTGATAAAATGCCAACTTCAAAATTCACTGAATTTGCCGAACCATAATTACCTGCAATATGAGTACTTAAATAATTTAACTGTAAGCCAATAGCAAAATATTTAGAAAAGGTTCTTCCGAAGGCCAAGCCTGCTTGCATTTCATTATATTGAGAATATCCATAGTAAGAATATGAAGCACCAATAGTTCCTGTTTTAGTAGGAAGCGCAAAAGAAATGCCTTGTAAGTTTTGTTCTTTAATAAACCCGGATTGATGAAAAACCCCAACTGACATATTTTCTAAATATCCTAAACCTGCCTGATTGTGGTATATTGACCATATATCAATAAGGGTTACAGATGTGTTTGCCATTGCAGCAGCTCTTCCTTCTTCAATCCTTTGTGTGTGGATTGAAAATATTCTGCTAATACTAAAAAAAAAGATTAATACAATAAATATTAATCTTTTGTAAATAGAAGTTAAGTTCATGTTAACTCGATTTCTTATAAAATAATTTATGAAGATACGAT
>DAOWML010000141.1 GCA_030643125.1 Bacteroidales bacterium | reverse complement strand
TGTCCTTCGCCAACTCTCCATAGGGTACCTACGGCACATCCTCCGGCAACAGTCATTCCTAATCCAAATATAAATCCACCAATAAGACCTCGCAACCAGAATTGACTAAAAACCCAGGTCATTTCTCTTGCGCGAATTGAAGTTTCACCTGCGCCAATTCCAAAGAATTTAATAGCAGTAAATCCAATAAGAGTAATTAGTAATCCTGCCATAACCCCAACTGAACCATCACTTTCACCTGTCATGAAAGGATCTCTGAAAGCTTTAACAATGCAAAAACGAGATCTTTGACAAATAAGACCCATTAATAAACCGGATATGATAAACCATGCTAATACACCATTTGTACCTGCAACTTTATATGCAAGAATAAATGTTCCGATTGATACAATCCAGCCTAACCAGATTTGCCAATTTCCTTTGCCTTCTGGGGCTGCAAGAAAAGTAAAGCTTTTTCCGGAGCTCATTCCAGGCCATTTTTCCATTTCCCAAAGAAGATATTTAAGTGCAAGAATAGAACCTGCAAAAAGACCTATGGTAAAAACAATTGCTCCACCCGATAAGGCAGGAACACCACTAAAGAATGATCCAATGGTACAACCTAATCCAATGGTAGCACCAATTGCCATAAGCGCACCTCCAATAAAACCTTTTAGCAATTCTCCTTTTGGAGGAATTCGTAATGCAAATTCTTTTGAGAACAGGGCTCCTGCAAAAGAACCTAAGATAAGTACTAAACACAATATGCCATAAAGACTAGTACTTGTAGGTGCTGCGTTTTCAAAAGCAGAAATCCCGAAAAGTTTAAAAATATTTTCTCCCCAGTTGTTAATACCTCCGCTGGCACCCCATGGGCTTTTTACTGTAAACAATAAAATGTTTAATAAACCCAGAGTTACACCACCAACCCACACAGGCCAGTGCTTGGCAAAAAAAGTATTAAACAATTCCCGGAGTATTCCTGGCTCTTTTTGTTGATCAGCCATTTTTACCTCCTATTTTTTTTGAATTAGAAATCTGAAAACACCACTTTCAACTTCACCTTCTTCAACTATTGTGTTGCCAGTTTTTTCGCACCATTTTGGCAAATCAGATTTTGTTCCAGGATCGGTTCCAAGCATTTCTAAAACTTCACCTGAGCTTAATCCCTTTATTGCTTTAGCCAGTTTCATCATTGGCATTGGACATGAAAGCCCTTTACAATCTAATGTTTCTTTAATTTCCATAATCGTATAATTTTTTGTTAATTTTCGATGATGTAAAGATTGTTAATTAAATAACACACAAAAAGAAAAGCATATTGATTTACCACCAGTATAAATTATGAGATTGCATAGTCAGAAAGCTGATGCAAATCAGTTTTTTTTCTGATTTAATGTTATATTTGTAATCTTTGTTTCTAATAATGAAAACTTTATGGAAAGATTCTCAGCGTTAAATAGCTGCACTGTAAGTAATTCTAAATGTATTTGCTTCGATGTGTTAACGGAAGAAGAACAGGATTTGATAAGTAAAAACCAGATTGAAGTTCGTTATAAAAAAGGTGAAGTAATTTGCAAACACGGAACATTTGCCCCGCATATTATATTTTTGAAAGAAGGATTAGCCAAGGTTTATCTGGAAGGATTAAATGATTCTTTAATTTTAAAGATAATCACATCAGGGAATTTGATTGGGCTTACTACGATTATGGAGGATAATAATGTGTTTCATTATTCATCATCAGCATATGTTGATTCAACAGCAAGCCTTATTGATATAAATATATTTAAAAAAATTATTAAACAAAATGCGGAATTTGCAAGTTCTATAATAAATATATTATGTGAAAACTCTTTACAAACTTTTGGAAGATTTTTTTGCCTGACTCACAAGCAGTTGTACGGCAGGATGGCTGATATTATTTTATGTTTATCAGAAAGAATCTTTAAAGAAAGAAATTTTGAAATGAATCTTTCGAGAAAAGAACTTGCTGAATTAACTGGAATGTCGACAGAAAGTGTTATTCGAATGCTTAAAAAATTTAAAGATGATGGTATAATTGAAATGCATGGAAAGACTCTTTCTATTTCAAATTATGATTTGTTAAGAAAAATTAGTGAATACGGATAATTTTTGATGAATCTTAAAATTTAGTATATTTTATCAAGTATTTGAGCAATATCATTTATTTTAACATTTCCATTGATGGCTCTCGATAAATTAGCGTAGCAAACCGGACACATTACCACAAAGTTTTTACCTGCTTTTTCCAACTGTTCAATGCGTTTTTTCCCAATATCATATGCTTTCCCGGGGAATAATGATTCAACAGGTCCTCCGCAACAAAATGTATATTCCCGGCTATCATCAGGATCTAAAGTTTTTATTCCGGCATTATTTAAAAGAATTCTTGGCTGATCAATTACACCTTCATGACGGGCATAGACACAGGAATCATGAATGACGATTTCATCATTTAGTTGTTTAGTAGGTTTAATTTCACTTTCAGCTAAAACTTCAAGATAGCTTTTTACTTCAATATCAAAATTTCTTAATCTTTTGGGAAATATTTCCCTTAGCATATTTGTGGTATGCGGATCGGTTGTAATAATTTTTTTTACATTGTGTTTTTTAAATACCTCATATACCTTTTCAATGTGGTTGTTAAAAATATCATCTGCCCCTAAATCATAGGCCAGAGCTCCTACATACAAATCATCTTCATACAAATAACCAAAATCGACATCTGCTTTTTTTAAAAGATTAGCAATAATGCAAAGTGTATTATTGTGTTGTTTTACCTCTTTTTTATCGATTATCCCAAAAAACTTTGAGATGTTAATGAATTTATTTACAAATCGACCCAATGAAATAAATTTAAGCAGAAAAGAGCCTTCCATTTTTTCAAGGGTTTTCACTAATGCAGTAATTGAAGGGACGATCTGATACATTAAACCGGTATAAATAACTGTATCACCACCTTTAGGAATATTGCATTTTTTTGCCCAGCGTGTAGCAGTTCTTTTTGAAATTGGCAAAACACTATTTCTTATTCTGAGATTATCTACTAATATTCCTAATACGTCTTTAATTGGCAGTGGCATAATAGTTTCTCCTGTTAAATTTTAAACTCTTCATGATTTATATAATATCTTAATATTCTGATATTTTCTGCAATAGGAACATCACTTGGGCAGCTTTCTTCGCAACGTTTACATAATAAACATGAAAAGATCATTTCTTTTTCTTCAACAATTTTGTCATGCACTCCTAATAATGCATATCTAAATATTTTACGTGGCAAAATATCCAGTTCCATAGGACAAATTCCAATGCAATTACCGCAGTTATAACATTTCTCCATGCCTTTGGAACCTAAGGCTTCAATTTTATCTATTACTTCGAAATTTATCCTGAGTGACATTATAAAATCCTCCGATTATTTTTAATAAATCATTTATAAAATTATAAGTATGCTATTTTTTTAATTCATAAAAATAAAACTCATCCATATCGTTCATTTCTGTTGGATTTACGTATCCGTATTTAACCATAGTCATTATATGATATGTAATAACAGGCAATGAAAGATTTGTGCCTTCTGCAATTTGTGAAATAGATTTTTGTTCTTGTTTAAGCGATTCTATGATTTTATTCCAGATTTCCGGCATTTCTTTCATCTTGTGTTCAGATTCATCAACTGGAGTTACTTCTTCCGTAGATTCTATTTTTATTTCCTTATTTATAGCATCAATCATGGATTCTATTTCCAGGTTGGAATAACCTGTAATTTCAATGGCATCAACCGGACAAACCGGCAAACACATGCCGCCACCTTTACAAAGTGCTATATTGACAGTAGCGATTGATTTACCATTATATTCAGTTTTTGTTATTGCATCATAATCACAAACTTCAATACATTTTCCGCACCATTCGCAGGTATCTTTGTTAATTGTTGCAATTATTGGTTCAAGCTTTATTTCTCCACTACTTATTATTGAATGAATTTTTGCCGATGCTGCCAGAGAAGAATTTATTGATTCGGTAATATTCTTTGGTCCCTGACATGAACCGGCAATAAAGACACCATCGATAACAGTTTCTACAGGCCTTAATTTTGGATGAACCTCGTTAAAAAATTTATCAAGGCCAATAGGAGCTTTTACAATATTTGCAAGTGCCGGAGTATCTTTTCTTGGAATCATCCCGGTAACAAGGACAACCAAATCCGGTATAAGCTCAATTTCTTGTCCTTCGAGTAGCACATCTTTTATTTTAACAATTGTATTATCGCCTTCTTTTTCTATAATTGGGGGTTCTTCTTCATTAAATTTAAAGAACATATCTTTTTGATCTCTTGCTTCATTATATAATATTTCCTGTTTACCGTAGGTCCTCATGTCCCTGTATATATGGCAACATCTAATATCTTTATATCTCTTTTTAATAATAATAGAACTATGAATTGCAGCAGTGCAACAAAAACGTGAGCAATATTTATTTTCTCCTTTAGTTTGTCTGCTTCCTACACAATAAATAAATACAATTCGTTTAACATCTTTATTATTGTACATTAATTTTTCATTGTCGTTTAATTCGATAATTCTTTTTAATTGATGAAGGGTAATTACATTTTCAAAATTTCCATATCCATATTCACCTTTGTTGGGTTCATACAAATCAAAACCTGTAGTTAATAGAATTGCACCTGATTTAAGATTCAGAATTTTTTCTTTCTGATTAAGGTCAATACAATCTTTATATGTTTCAAGAAATTTATCATCAGGATTAAATGAATCTTTATCTATTACAGGAATATCAGGTAATGCCTTGTCATAATTTTTATAAATAGCCTTTCTCTTAATCAATCCAAAGTTAAATTCGTCAGGAACTTCATCAGTACATTTTTCTATAACTTCTTTAAGCTTTTTCTTATCATAATCCGGAATGATATACCGTGGTTTAATTTTCACTTTAGCATGAAAATTTCCTATATTTCCGGTTAAAGATTCCAGTTCTGCCCCTGTAAAAAGCTTTATTTTTTCTCTTTTTTTAATTTCGGTGAATAATCTTTCAGTGATTTCTTTTCCCGTTTGCTTACTCTGAAATAATTCCTCCATCTGAGTTGGTCGTCCACCAACAAAATGATCTTTTTCAATCAGGTAAACATCAGTCCCCATATCTGCAAGTTCAATTGCAGCTCTCATTCCGGATACTCCCGCACCAATAATGGTAACGACATTATAGGATGATATTGTTATTTTTTCCAATGCTTTGGATAACCTTACTTTGGCTATTCCTGCTCTTACAAGTCCAATTCCTTTTATAGTAGCATCTTTTGGTTTGTCGGTGTGAGCCCAGGAGCATTGTTCTCTTAAATTAACCTGTATATAATTATATTGATTTATTCCTGCCCTTTCAGCTACATTTCTGAAAGTATATAAATGGAGTTTAGGAGAACATGAAGCAACAACCAAAGCATCTAACTTATTTTCTTTAATATCATCTATCATTTCTTTCTGACTGGAATCAGCACAAGTAAACATCATATGTTTAGCCAAAGCAACACCCGGTTCGTTTTTTACTGCTTCTCTTACTTTTTCCACATCAACATAATCCGATATGTTACCACCACACTGACAGATATATACTCCAATTTTATTTTTCATACGTTTAAAATTTTGTATCATGATTGAAATTTGGTACAATATTTACAATCATCTACTTGTGTGCCTCAATAATTATCTCAGCCATTGGCTGTTTCATCTGATTAAGATTTTATCTTATTTATATAACTGGCTGATTCTGCTGATGCTGCACCTGCAGAAAGTATTGAGTCGGGAATATCCATTGGCCAGGATGCTGATCCGGCAACAAAAACTCCTTCAATACTTGTTTTTGCAGGACTTATCATTTCATCTACCTGTTTTATATAATTATATTCGTCTGTTTCTAATGTTTCATTTTTGAATAATGAAGTCATTTCTGAATTAGGAAGAATTCCTACCGATAAAACTACAAGGTCATGTTCAGCCTCATCAATATTACCAGTTTCAATATTTTCATGTCGTAGAATAAGATTCCCATTTTCTTTTTCAGTAATATTTGCTATTTTCCCTTTTACGAACTCAACTCCCATTGCTTTGCTTTGTTGGTAAAATTCTTCAAATCCTTTACCAAAAGCTCTTATATCAATATAATAAATAGTGATATCGGCCAAAGGTAATGCACCCATTAACAGCTGTCCCTGTTTAATAGAATACATACAGCATATTTGTGAACAAACACAATTATTCTCTGAACAATTTCTGGATCCTACACACAATACGTA
>DAOWML010000298.1 GCA_030643125.1 Bacteroidales bacterium | reverse complement strand
TTTTTTATGTTATAATCCGATTAATCCTGTTTAGAGTATAAAAATTTTAGGAACTTCAAATTGCTTTTCTTAAATTGTGCATTCAATTATTCAGATTATGATACATTGGATTCTTAACTTTCTTATAAAAATTAATAGATCCGCAATGTTTTAATCCCCGTAACACATTATAGGTGCTTAGCGGATTTGTTAATAAACCGATAATAAGATAGCTAATTTTGAATAATTTTAAAAAACTAACCGCTTAGCACCTTCTTAGAAATTATAGCTAACTCTTTTATTTAACAAAATAAATAAATCAAATTTATTATGGACAAATTAATTATTAAAGGTATTGGATTAACTATCGAAAATGTTGTTGAAGTTGGTCGTAATGGGCGAAAAGTAGAACTTCATCCCGATGCTGTTACAAGAATTAACGTATGTCGTGATATGCTTGAGAAAAAAATCGTGGCAAACGAAATTATGTATGGTGTTAACACAGGTATTGGCGAATTTTCTGAAGTAGTTTTAAATGATGATCAGGTAAAAGATTTCCAAAAATATTTAATATATAATCATGCTGCCGGTATTGGCGACCCTGCTCCATTAGAATATGTTCGTGGTGCAATGTTAGGTCGTATTAATGTTCATGCTCATGGTAATTCCGGTTGTCGTTTGGTTATTACTCAAACTCTGGTTGATATGCTTAATAAAGGTGTTACTCCTTTTGTATGTCAAAAAGGTTCGGTTGGTGCCAGTGGCGATTTAGCGCCTATGTCGCAAATTGCTCTTTTATTAATGGGTGAAGGTGAAGCATATTATAATGGAGAGTTACTTGACGGGAAAGAGGCAATGGATAAGGCAGGAATACCGATTCCCGGATTAGAAGCTCGTGATGGCCTGGCAGCTATCGATGGATCAAATCTTTTAACCGCGATGAGTGCAATTTTATTGTATGATACAAACAGATGGTTAAAACAAGCAGAGATTGCTGCTTCCATGTCACTTGAAGCTCTTAAAGCTAATATGAAACCTTATACTGCAAAATTACATGAAGTACGTGGATTTCAGGGTGCTGTTCGCAGTGCTGTTGCAATAAATAAATTGGTTTCCGGTGGTGATCTGAAAGAAGGTAAGGTTAAGTGTAAAGTTCAGGATGCATATTCAATGCGTTCAGCTCCACAAGTTATTGGTGCTGCTCATGATTCAGTGCGTTGGGCTCGTTCTCAGGTTGAAATTGAATTGAACGGAGTAGGAGATAACCCGATTTTCTTCCCGGAAGAAAACATGCAATTATCAGGAGCAAACTTTCAGGGCTCTCCGGTTTCATTACCAATGGATATGATAGGTGCTGCTATTACAATGATTAGTGTTATGTCGGAACGAAGAATGAACAGATTAAATCACCCTGCATTAAGTGTTGGTTTACCTGCATTCTTAACTAAAGGAGCAGGAATGTTCTCTGGTTTAATGTTAAGTCAGTATACTGCCGATATGCAAATTGTTGAACAAAGAATTCTTTGTACGCCTGCATCAATTCAATCAATTCCTGCTGCTGCCGATCAGGAAGATTTTGTTTCTATGGGTATGAATACAGCGATTAAAAATTTCCAGATTATGGATAATGCTTATGGTATTCTGGGTATTGAATTTATGGCTGCTGCTCAGGCATTAGATTTCCGTGAGTATGGTTTTGGCAAGGGAGTTACAAAAGCTAAAGAAGTGATTAGGAAATATGTTGATTTCTTAGAGATTGACCGTCCGCTATATCCAGATCATACAGCAATGAAAGAACTGGTTAAATCTTGTGAAATTCTTGAAGAAGTTGAGAAAGTAGTTGGAAGTCTTGAATAAGAGAAATCAATATCTTTAATAAAGCAAAAAGTTCCTCCCGATAATTATCGGGATCGGAACTTTTTTATTAAATTATGAGTGAAAATAAATAAAGCACAATAGTGCTAATCAACTATTGATTATCCTTGCCTTTACCACTTTCTCTAATTTTTCTCAAGAGGTAGGTTTTAAATTCGTAGTCGGCAAGATATATTTTCATTACCTTATTGATAGGTAATATTTTTTTAAATTCTTTGTGATATTCATCCAATAATTCTGCCAGCTCTATTTCGTAACGAATGTATTGATCAGCATACTTATTCATTTCATCGTTACTCATATTCTCACTATTATCAGCAAAATATGTCATCTTTTCTTTACGGTTTGCAATAATTTTATTTTTCTTAGCCCAATAATTATTATAAACTGGCCAAAAAATCTGGGCTTCTCCCGGTGTAAGGCCAATTTTATTGGTGAAGAATGCAATCTTTTGCGATTTGAATTCTTGTTCTTTATCTAATTTTGATTGTGTTTCCTGGGCATTTGAAGAAATTGCAAATACCATCAACGAAACAAGTAAAATGAATGATCTTAAATATTTCATTTTATTTATTTTTATAATTCATCAATTAAAGTTCCATAATCTATATCTTCATCAACAAGGTAATGAATATAAAAATTCGATTCTTTTTGCTTATGATCATCAATTTTTTTCTCATCTTCAAGCAAAACATCAATAAAATGTTGCTCAGAAAATTCAGAAGCATCCACCTCAATTATCCTGGTATATAAATCAGAATCAATACCAGTGTTTGTTCTGTTCGAAAGAATAAAATTAATTGTTGTAATTGCTATAACTGCAAATGCAATAATTACGAAACCCAAAGCAAATTGAGGTTTTATAAACCTGAACAGTTTAATAGCCCACGCATATTCCTTGTTGTCGGATATAATTCTTTCCTGTATTTTTGTGGGAAAGTCTTCAAAATATCCTTTAGGAACAGAAAACGGATTATTATTATTCCCCTTCAATCCTTCGACTGTCTTGTTAAATTCTTCCATTATTAAATTCCCCTAATTTGTTTCCCCTGTCTTTTTGACATTCTAATGTTTTAATAGTTTAATCTTCTTTAAAATAATTCTCAATTTTCTTTACAGCATGATGATACGATGCTTTTAATGCTCCTACAGATGTTTTAAGAATTTCGGACATATCATCGTACTTCATTTCATCAAAATACTTCAAGTTAAAAACAATTCTTTGTTTTTCGGGCAAACCTAAAATTGCTTTTTGAAGTTTACGTTGTATTTCGTCCCCATTAAAATACTCATCACTTTCAAGGGTTTCTTTCAAGTGATTTTCGTAATCAACAATTGGCAATAAGTATTTTGTTTTTTGTTGTTTTAAGAATGTTAGCGATTCATTTGTTGCAATCCTGTAAAGCCATGTATATAATTTTGAATCTTCTCTGAACCCTTCCAGCCCCTTCCACACTTTAATGAAAGTATTTTGTAAAATATCATCTGCATCGTCATGTTTAATAACTATTTTACGAATATGCCAATACAA
>DAOWML010000155.1 GCA_030643125.1 Bacteroidales bacterium | reverse complement strand
TAGCACCAACCGCAAAATTAGCTTATGAGCTTGCTAAGCTAACAAACAAAAACGATAAGTTGAAAAATTCTACAAGGTATTATAAGCAAGCTATTGAGTTAGAAGTGAAAGATGTGCAAAAAGCTAAATATTACCTGGAGTTAGGTGATGTAACACGTCGTTTAGGCAATTACTCACAAGCAAGAACTTACGCTTTAAAGTCTATTGAATTAAATGCTACCAGTGGTTATCCGTACTTATTAATTGGTAATATTTATGCTGCAGCCAGCAAATCCTGTGGCGAAGATGAATATGAGCAAAAAGCTGTTTATTGGGCTGCTGTTGATAAATTTATTAAAGCAAAAAAAGTTGACCCTGAATTAACCGATAATGCCAATAAATTTATCGAAACATACAAACCTCATTTCCCTGATAACGAAACTATATTCTTCAATGGAGATAAAGAAGGCGGTTCTTATACAGTCAAATGTTGGATAAATGAAACAACTACAGTTAGAGCAAGATAACTTTTTAAGTAAGACTTATTTAAAAAGCATAATAATTCCTGTAATTACGGGTATTATTATGCTTTTTGCATCTTGTGAACAAAATGACGTTGAAATAATCAATATAATTACAAGCGAATCAAACGTTCCAACATTATCAGTTACAAATACTGAAATTCTTTTTACTAAAAATGCACTAATTGAAGTAAAAATAATATCAAAGCAAATAAACAGGTATTTAAATGTTGAAGAACCTTATACTGAATTCCCACAAGGATTGTATGTAGAATTTTATGATTCTACACAAACTGTTACTTCATATATTAAAGCAAATTATTGCATTTACGATGAGACTGAAAAATTGTGGACTGCCGAAAACGATGTAGTATCGGTTAGTGATGAAGGAAATACTTTAAATACAGAATTTCTTATTTGGGATGAGAGGAAAGGAAAAATATACTCCGACAGATATGTTCGAATTACTAATGAAGATGGAATTATTCATGGAAAAGGATTTGAAGCTAATCAGGATTTATCAAACTGGAAAATCAAAAAAACTTCAGGAACCATAAATATTGACAATGAAAAATAAATTAGCACGCAGCCTCGAAATTCTTTGGATAGTTACTTCTGTTTTTTGCTTATTTGCTGCAATACATCAAACATATTACGAAGGATTTTCAAAAAGTTATATCTTTTTTATATTCTCGTTTGTAGCTTTTATCATGTACCTTTTAAGAAGACAAATTAGAAAATCAAAGAAAGATAATTCCAATGTATGATCCGTTTATCTATGGGTTATATAGATTTTTACTTTTTCATTTTAATATATTAAAAATTAGTTCTACTCCCGTATAACTGGTTAAACTTGAGATTTTCTCAAAACAGGCATAAATTATTTCTATTTAGAAAATTATATGCTTTAAAATTTCGAAAAGAAGATAATAAAATACTAAATTTGCGAGTCAATATTTTCGCCTTTTGGCACTAAAAATAATTTAAATTAGTATATTCGAACCTTTAAAAAATTTGACAAAAACAATATTCAATGGCAACATTAGAGAAAATTAGAAATCGCGCAGGAGCATTAGTTGCAGTAGTTATAGGTATGGCACTGCTGGCATTTATTTTAGGAGATTTTTTATCCGGATCAGGAGGTGGTTTATTTTCAGAATCACAGTATGAAATCGCAGAAATCTCTGGAAAATCTATTGCATACCAGAAATATCAAAAAGAATTAAATAATATTATTGAAATAAACAAGTTTAGTACCGGTCAAACTACCCTGGATGAAGCTTCTGTTCAAAGAATTCAAGCACAAACATGGAACCAGCTGGTTAGAGAATATGTTTTGGAAGACGAATACAATGAAATTGGTTTAGATATTAGCAGTCAGGAATTATGGGATATGGTTCAGGGAGAAAACATACATCCTATAATTCAAAACCTATTTACAAATCCAGAAACGGGTGAGTTAAATACAATGGCTGTAATCCGATTCTTAAAAACATACGATCAGGATCCCACAGGTCAACAAAAAGCTTACTGGTTATTTATTGAAGATCAAATGATCCAAGAAAGAATGTTTGCCAAATATTCGTACTTAATAAACAAAGGACTATATTCGACTAAAACAGAAGCTCAAAACGAACTTGACAACATTAACAAAAAAGTTGATTTTGAGTTTGTTATACAAAATATAAATACAATTCCTGATAGTTTAATCACAATTAAAAATAGTGATTTAAAAAAATATTATGATAATCATCAAAATGAATTTAAGCAAGAAGCATCAAGAAATATAGAATATATAACTTTTGATGTTGTTCCTTCAGAAGCTGATAAAAACACAACCGAAGAATGGATTAACAATATCAGGGAAAATTTTGCAAATACAGAAAACGACAAGGAATTTATAAGTTTAAATAGTGATTTTTCTTTTGATAATAACTATTACAAGAAGGATGAATTACCTGAAGGGTTAAGAGATATAATGTTTGATGCTGAAGAAGGATTTATGCATGGCCCTTATTTTGAAAACGAAGCATTTCTTTTAGCTAAACTTTCAGAAACTAAATATTTGCCTGATTCTGTTAAAGCAAAGCATATTTTATTACAACCAACACAAAATCAAAGCTCCAGCCAGATTTTTGCAATTGCTGACAGTATTAAAAATCTATTAGAAAATGGCGCTAATTTTGCTTTATTATCTGCACAATTTTCAGCCGATAAAGCTGCAAACGAAAAAGGTGGCGATTTAGGATGGTTCAGAGCAAATCAAATGGTTTCTCCATTTAGCGATACAGCTTTTATGGCAAAAGTTGGTGAATATAAGCTTGTTGCAACTCAATATGGATTACATATTGTTCAGGTAACAAATAAAGCTAAAGATGAGAAAAAAGTTAAACTTGCTATTTTGGGACAAAAATTAGAGCCTAGCTCAGAAACTTACCAACAAACATACGCTCAGGCAAGTAAATTTGCCGGTAACAATCACACATACGAAGAATTTCTACAAGCTATCGAAGACGAAGGTTTAACTAAAAAGATTGCTGCCAATATTAATGAAGCAGATCAACAACTTGCTGGTTTGAAAAATCCAAGAGAATTAATACGATCAGTGTATGATACCGATAAATACGATATTATTAAGTCACAAAATAATCCAATTTTTACATTAGGCGATCGTTATGTAATTGGATTTGTTAATGAAGTTAAAGAAGATGGTATTGCTCCATTCGAACAAGTTAAAGCACAAATAACAGTGCAGACTAAGAAACAGAAAAAAGCTGAATATCTTGCAGAAAAATTTAATGAGGCTTTACAGGAAAATAATGATTTAGAATCTTTAGCCACTAAATTTAATACCGTAGTACACGAAGCTAATGATATTAGTTTCCGTTCTTACTCTGTTCCTAATGCCGGCATTGAGCCTAAACTTGTTGCAGTTGCTACATCAATTAAGGTTGATCAGATTTCCATGCCTGTAAAAGGAGATAACATTGTGTTTGTGTTAA
This sequence comes from Bacteroidales bacterium, assembly GCA_030643125.1. Classification (GTDB taxonomy): domain Bacteria; phylum Bacteroidota; class Bacteroidia; order Bacteroidales; family UBA12077; genus UBA12077. The sequence goes on along the minus strand of DAOWML010000155.1, from coordinate 2,504 downwards.
AGGTTAATTCTGTAAGTATGGAAGAAAATACCAATATTAAACTTCAACAAATGCAAACCATGACACAGTTTCAAAACAGAGCAAATTACGAAGCTTTCGAAGCTTTAAAAGAGACTGCTAATATTATAGACAAAAGAGCTAAGTTTTATTAGAAAATACATTTCCATAAAAAAAAACGGAGTGAAAAATTCACTCCGTTTTTTTATTTTATTTTATTCTGAACTCTCAACAAAGTCCTGAACATAGGTTCGTCAATATTATTTTCCTGTCGATATTTTATAGCTGCCTGCATCAGTTCCGGTGACGGCTCAGTATCAATAGAATTCATTATATTATTTCTTTTCCCAATTTCCTTGTCTAAAATGTGAGTGAGGTTTGCTTTCCCTATTGTTTGACTTACATAAAACATCGGATCTATAACACTCATATCTTCTGAAATAACTCCTTCATCAATAGCAATATCGTATAATTCGGTATTTGGAATAACTCGTATTCCTTCGGTAATATGAACCATATCATCTTCAGAAATATAATTATCAATAAATTTAAATGTTTCCAAAATAGTATCTTCAGTTTCGCCGGGCCCACCTAACATAAAAAACCACATTGTAGGCATATCATGTTTACGAATTATTTCTGCACACTGAATTAATTTATTCTTACTAAAATTTTTCCTGTATTTTTTTATCATCAACTCAGAAGCAGAATCAGGAGTACAATCTATCTGGGTAAAACCAGCCTGTTTCATTAATAAAATTAATTCATCTGTTACTTCCCCCGGGTTAACTCCCATGGTACGAATCTTTATTTTCAAATTTCTTTTAATAATCTCCTTACAAATATTTATTGCATGTTTAAGAGGAGAATTAAATGTTGAGTCCACAAATTCGAAAGTAACACCGGGTATTCGGTTTTGCACTTCTTCAATTTCATCGACAATACTGGAAACAGGCCGCAATCTGTATTTTTTTCCTTCGATGTTTGGGTACGAACAGTATATACACTTATGAGTACATCCTCGTTTTGTTTGAACAGGATAGCTCCCTTTCTTACTATATGGTTCAAAATTTATAAATTGATCGATATTTGCTCTTGGTATTAGCAAAGGTTTACTAGTTTGTTCTTTTATCTTAATGTATTTATTATGCTTAGAAATAACATTTTCCAGCTCTATATCATAATTTCCATTTTCCAAATAAGAAAGTAACTTTGGAAATAATTCCTCGGCCTCCCCAACAATACCATAATCAACATTAAAATATTCAAATATTTGTTCCGGAGTTATACTAAATCCACTACCACCAATAATTAAAGGAACATTGAAATTATCTTTTACCGGATTGATAATTGTATTTTTAATTTCATCGATATACCACTTGCAATTACGCATGGTAACATTATCAATATTCCGTAATCCTACACCTATATAATCCGGATTAAATTCCCTTATAAAACTTAACAAGGCGCTTGTTGAACTAAAAGCTGAATCAAAAACTTTAACTTCATATATATTTTTTAAAGATGATGCTACAAGAGATATACCCAATGGAGCTACCGGGCAAGGTAAAATTTCAATATTCGAATTTATAAGTAAAACTTTTTTCATTAATGGACGCATAATTTCTAGTTGTTAAAGATAAAAAAAAGCTCACATTACTGCGAGCTTTTCTAACTAAGCCTTAATTATAAATGACTAAAATGAACTAAAATTGATCTGTTGGCAATCTTTATCTCGATAATTATACGGGGTTAGGTATTCCTGTTTACCGACAGGCAGGTTAAACTTTAGTCATTTACAAACTCAATAACGCCTTTACTTTATCAGCAATTGCTTTCCCTTCAGCTTTACCTGCAAGTTCCTTCGATGCTCTTCCCATAACTTTTCCCATGTCGGCCATGTTTTTCGCACCAACTTCATCAATTATATTTTTAATAATAGAAGTTAACTCTTCATCACTCATTTGTTCTGGTAAATAAGCTTCAATAATTTTTGCTTCTGACAATTCTTTTTCTGCCAGATCGTTTCTGCTTTGTTCTGTATAAATTTGAGCAGAATCTTTTCTTTGCTTCACCAATTTTTGAAGAATTTTCATCTCAGCCTCTCCTGAAATTTCATCAGCTCCTCCTTTTTGAGTTTTTTCCAGTAGTAGTGCCGCTTTAATTGCTCTTAAAGATTCGAGCTTTTCCTTATCTTTCGCACGCATTGCATCCTTAATATCCTGATTAATTTTGTTTTCTAAACTCATAGTTTTTGGATTTTAGCTTTTTATATATTATCTGAAATCAACTAAATACACTTTTCAATGGCTAATAAACTGCATTTTCCTGTCCGTCCGGCAGGCGGAAATGTGGTTTATTTTTTGTTATCTTCTGGTCTTTTTCATTTGTTTGAATGTCGAATATCGAACACCGATTAACGATTTTAGATTTATTTATGATTGACTTTAAAATAAATTCATAACTAAAGGTAACCTCTAAAAATTATTAAAAAAATGTCATTCCCG
>DAOWML010000069.1 GCA_030643125.1 Bacteroidales bacterium | reverse complement strand
TGAGTATGTTACTTTAAAAGAAGGTGAGATACCTGTAAAAAAAATCATTCGTTTCAGAACTATTGGCGACATGACTTGTACCGGAGCCGTTGAATCAAAAGCAAATACTCTTGAAGAAATAATTGAAGAAGTTGCTTCAACCCGAATTACCGAGCGTGGTGGTCGTTACGATGATAAGCGATCCGAAGCTGCTATGGAAGATCGTAAAAAAGAGGGCTATTTTTAATATTAAAAATTTAAAATGCCTAAAGTGTAAATTTGATAAATGATAGAAGATGAATCAAATAAGAAGAAAAAGTTTGCAAAAGACTTGGAGGAAAGAACAAAGTTATTTGCAATTTCTATCATAAAATTATCAATAATATTGCCTGATACGCCAGAGGGACGAGTAATAAAATATCAGTTAACAAAATCAGGAACAAGTGTTGGTGCAAATTACAGGGAAGCAAATAGAGCTAGAAGTAAAGCAGATTTTAGAAATAAAATAAAAATTTGTGAAGGTGAAGCAAGCGAATGTCAATATTGGTTAGAAATTATTATAAAAACAGGCTGGATAAAACCTGAAGAAATGAAACAAGAATACAAAGAATCAGGTGAATTATTAGCTATTTTTACAACTATTAGTAAGAACTTAAATACTTAGATTATTTAGTAATAGTAATATATTTGCATTTTTAAGTATTTTAGTCATTTTTTAATTTAAAATTTTATTAAATGTCAGAAGAATATAATAAGGGGTATTTAGATATGGAGCTTTTGCGATTTACTACTGCAGGTAGTGTTGATGATGGCAAAAGTACACTTATTGGCAGATTATTATACGATAGTAAAGCTATTTTCGAAGATCAAATGGAAGCTATCGAGAAAGCAAGTTTAAAAACGGGTGATGGTGAAGTCAATCTTGCTTTATTAACAGATGGTTTGCGTGCAGAAAGAGAACAAGGAATTACCATTGATGTAGCTTATCGTTATTTTGCAACTCCTAAACGAAAGTTTATTATTGCTGATACTCCCGGACATGTTCAGTACACCAGAAATATGGTTACAGGAGCTTCGACTGCAAATGTTGCTCTTATTTTAATTGATGCCAGGCATGGTGTAATTGAGCAGACTTTAAGACATTCTTTTATAGCTTCTTTACTTCAAATTCCTCATATAATTGTTTGTATAAACAAAATGGATCTGGTTGATTTTAAAGAAGAAGTTTTTGAAAATATTAAATCTGATTTTGACAGGATCTCAACAAAACTTGATGTACACGATATTCGTTTTGTACCAATAAGTGCAAAGTTGGGAGATAATGTTGTTGATCGGTCAGAAAATATGGATTGGTACGATGGTACTACTTTAATGTATTTGTTAGAAAATATCCATATAGCAAGCGATATTAACCATAATGATACAAGATTTCCTGTTCAACATGTTATTCGTCCGATGAAAGAAGAATACCATGATTATAGAGGATATGCCGGTAGAATTGAAGGTGGTGTATTTCACGTTGGCGATAAAGTTAAAGTATTACCTTCGGGCTTAAGCTCAAAAATAAAGTCAATAGATGTTTTTGAAGGCCATGTGGAAGAAGCATTTGCACCACAATCAGTAACGATTTCTTTAGAAGATGATATTGACATAAGCCGTGGAAACATGATAATTAAAGATAATGGTTTGCCAAAGTCAAGTCAGGATATTGAAATGATGATTTGCTGGTTTGATGAAAAACCAATGATGCTTGGAGGAAAGTATACAATGAAACATACTACCAATGATTTAAGATGTGTTATTCGCGATGTTAAATATAAAATTGATGTTAACACACTAGATCATGACAAAGAAGATAAAAAGATTGGATTAAATGATATTGCAAAGATTTCTGTTAAAACAACAAAACCTCTTTACTTTGATTCGTATATAAAAAACAGAAATACAGGTAGTATTATTTTAATTGACGAAGCAACAAATAATACTGTTGCTGCAGGAATGATTATATAAAAAACTATGAAATATTGAAATAAAGAGCTCCTCTTCAGGAGCTTTTTTTATGCATAATATAAGAATGTATTACTTCATTATGATCAAATGCAAGCTTGGGAAGTTCATTTAAAAGAAACCAATTTAGGTTTTTTGCATCATCACCGGCTTTTATTTTTTGATTAAGATTAATTAATTCGCCTGAGTAAATAACTGAAATTGTTCTTCCTCTTGGATCGCGGCCAATCTTTCCAAATGTGCGAAATGGGCTCAATTTAATGTCTGATATTGAAGTTTCTTCCTTTAGTTCGCGATAAGCAGCATCTTCAATTTCTTCATCAATATCAACAAACCCGCCTGGTAATGCCCACTGGTTTTTGAAAGGTTCATTTTTCCTTTCTATTAATAATATATAAAAAGAATTTCTAACTTTTTTTTTAATAATAATATCTACAGTAAGTGCAGGTCGTGGATATGCATAAGTATAAATCATAATGGTTCAGGGTTTAAGGTTCGAGGCCCAGGGTGTTAATGTCATTAACTTAGCGAAGCGATTTCACTGAAAGTAATCAATATTCATTATTCAGTTTTTATTAAATTTAATCGGCAAGAGTATTTTTTCATGCGTTTGTACTTGTTAATGCCTGAATAAGGTGGGTCGTTTTACTATTTTACTAATAAGCTAATTTTCATCATTCTCATCAGTTAAATGTTTTTCTCTTTCTTTTTGTTTTAATCTATTGTTTATAACGTAAATTATGATGACAACAGATACTATAAAAACTAAAATATAAAATTTGCCCATTTTCAACAGATATTATTTAATTCTTTTAATAACGCGTAATTCGTGTGTGTATTTTTTAAGATCAAGATTGTAAATTCCTTGTTGATCAAGTTTGTCGATACGTACTTTCCCGAATGCATGAATTATTTCATTATTATTTAATATAATTCCAACATGAATAATATTTCCTTCATCATCATCAAAAAAAGCCAAATCTCCGGGTTTTATATCTGAAATAAAATTTACTGTACTTCCTAAATTTACTTGTTGATTTGCATCACGAGGAAGTTTTTTCCCGATTACTTTGAATACTACCTGAACAAAACCTGAACAATCAATTCCAAATGGATTTTTTCCTCCCCACAAATAAGGGCTATTAAAAAACTGTTTTGATAAATTGACTATATCTGGTTTATCATCATTATACCTTTCGTGTAACTGGTATTGATTTTTATTAATTATAAAGGTTTTATTGACTTTATTAATGTTTGGTAATGACGAACCCATTGGTAATATCATTTGTTCATTTTTATCATTTAAAATGATATTTGTAAGATTTTTGGTTACATGACCTGGATTAGAATTAATATGGTTAAATGAATCTTCAGAAAGCTCTGTTATACTATTTGAATTAATCCATCCTTCGTAATTATCAAGAGTAATCTTCACATAACTCCATTTATTAGTTTCTTCTAGTATTTGAAAAGTTTCCCCAAATAATATCTGGCTTGTCATTTCACTTTGATTACCAGGTTCTTTTCTAACAGAAATTATACTTAACTCGCTAATGCCGTATTTAATCATTTGTTAAAGTTTTCAATATGCTAAAATTACAAATTACTAAATTAAGAATTGAGTGATTAGACAATTTTATACTTTTTCAACAAAAAATAAATTTACTTGTTATTTAGAGGTCACCTTAAAAGGTTTACTATATCAATTATTTGAAAAGCTATAATATTGATGAAAATTTATACATTTGTATAAAGAACAATTAAATATACAATGAAGCGATTTCTCGATTATCTAAAGAAAAACTACAAATATATATTTAGAGCTTTTCTATTTATTTTAACTATTGTATTAATAGTATATATTTTTCCTCGCGAAGGGAAATTCAAGTATGAGTTTCAAAAAGGAAGACCATGGTTACATGAAAATCTTTTTGCTCCTTTTGATATTCCCATATATAAAAGTGAAAAGCAATTACAGGAGGAACAGGACAGTATGCTTTTGTATTTTAATCCCTATTTTCAATACGATAGTACAATTTTGATAACCGAAACAAGTAAAATTCTCAAATATTATTCGAGCAAACAAGAAGAGTTTGTTTCAGATAAAACGGAAGCAAATAGTGGATTTAATAATTACCGGAAACAAGTTTTTGTAAAAAATTCTGATAGCTTTAGGGAGGATGCTTTACAAATAATTGAAGAAATATATTTAAAGGGAATCATTGAGATTAATGAGGTTACGGAAGATCTTTCCGCTGATGGTAATATCATCCTGTTAAAAGGAAATCTGGCAGAAAATTATATTTTTGGTAACACTTATACTCAAAAGAATGCATATGAGCAGGTTACGAAATTTGTAGATGAATATATTGAGGAGAATAAAGTCAACCTCAAGTATCCTGATTTTTATAGAAACATAAATCTTTATGAGTTCATTATTCCAAATGTTTTTTATGATCAGAACACATCAGCAAAAATAAAAAGCGAATTACTTAGTAATGTGTCACTTACGAAGGGGATGATCCAGGCAGGAGAAAAGATTGTATCGCAAGGAGAAATTATTGATACTAGATTGTTTAGAATTTTAGAATCGCTTAAGTATGAATCTGAAACAAGACTTGGTAATGGTTCTTACTCTCAATTGATCTTATTGGGGCAAATAATTTTTGTTTTTGCATGTGTTTTTGTATTGTTCTTATTTTTACTGAATTTTAGGGCTGAGATTTTAAAAAATAGTCTGAAAACTGCGTTCATTTTAATGTTGGTTTTGATAATTGTTTTGGTTTCCAGATTTTCAATAAAATATCTTTATATAGTCCCTTTTGCACTGATTCCTATTATAATTAAAACATTTTATGATTCCCGACTGGCACTATTTATTCATATAATTACTGTCTTGCTTGTTGGTTTTTTTGCACCTAATGGCTTTGAGTTTATTTTTCTTAATTTTATTGCCGGGATTGTAGCTATTTTTAGTTTAACCAATCTTTACAGGAGAGGTAAATTATTCTTTTCTGCTGGTTTAGTAATTCTTACGTATAGTTTTGTGTATTTTGGTTTAGCCATTACTCAAGAAGGTAATTTTTCAGGAATTGAATATCGAAACTTTCTATATTTTGTTTTTAATGGTAGCTTAGTATTATTAACGTTTCCATTAATTTACATTTTTGAAAAGATATTTGGTTTTTTGTCTGATTTATCTTTAATGGAATTGTCCGATACAAATCAGAAGCTGCTTCGTTCCTTATCAGAAAAAGCCCCCGGAACATTTCAACATTCAATGCAGGTTGCAAACCTGGCTGAAGAAGCAATTTATAAGATTGGAGGGAATCCATTATTAGTCAGAACTGGTGCTTTATATCATGATATTGGTAAAATTACTAATCCAATATATTTTATCGAAAATCAGCGGACAGGATTTAATCCCCACGATATGCACGAGTTTGATGAAAGTGCCAACATTATTATCAGTCATGTTAAAGATGGGGTAGAACTTGCAAAGAAAAATAACCTGCCTGAACAACTAATTGAGTTTATACGAACACATCATGGAACTACAAAGGTTCAGTATTTTTACCGATCATATATCAAGAAATTTCCGGATAAAGACGTAGATGTTAATATGTTTACTTATCCCGGGCCAAAACCATATTCAAAAGAAATGGCTGTTTTAATGATGGCTGATTCTATTGAAGCTGCATCAAGAAGCTTGACCGACATAAATGAAGAGAAAATAAGCAATTTGGTTGAATCTATAATTGCAAATCAAATGAGTGAGGGGCAATTCGATTATGTAGATATTAACTTTAAAGACATAACCGAAATAAAAACTCTTTTTAAGGATAAATTAATGAATATCTACCATGCGAGAATAAAATACCCGGAAAAGAAATAAGAAATGCCTAAAATGATGACTAAATATTTTAGCTCATAATCTGTTTTTTTTATCAAAAATTTAGTGATTCGCTGATATGTTGAATATTACAAATATAATCAGACACTAATTAGTCACGTTTTTTTAAATTTTAGGCATTTATAAGTATTTTAGTGCATTTCTAATTTACCATCTCATGTCAATAATTTCAACATCAGGGTATTTGTTTTCATCAAAGATGAAATAAGAATCATCAAAATTTGAGTTTGTTTTATAATTATGAATTGTAATGGTGTAATGTGAGCCATCTTTTCCAAAAATTGTGGCCGAAGAAAGAAAATATTCATTGGTATTTATTTGCAATCTTATTCTCGAGAAATCTTCTTCCATATCAATAGGAAACAAGTCAATTAATGCGTAATCTTTTTCATTTTCTGATATATTATCAATTAATTGATATTTATAATCATTTTCATAAATTGTAAACAATCTTTTTGGATTATTAAAAATGTCTTCATCGTTGGGTTCAGGTTCGGTAATATTTACCTCATTTACCTCAGGGAGATAATTCCATAATGTTTTTCCATCGTAAAATGATTCGCTATCCATAAATTTCAATAGGTACTTGTCGCCTTTAACTGTAATTGTTCCTTCAGATGAATTCTGAATGTTATCTTTTATATTCTTATAAGATACTTTAAAATCTGTTTTAATTATTTTATGTGATTTTGTTTTTTCCGTAAGTTGATCAAGAATCTTTTTTGCTTCAGGATCTTGTTGTGCGAAAATTATAGTGTATCCCAGAAAGAATACTGTTAATAAGATTTTTTTTTTCATAATGTGTTATTAAATGTTGTCAAGGAAATCTTTCAAATACTGTTCCAAAGAATATTCATCCTGAAAAAGAACCTGCCTTGCTTTACTTCCTTCAAACGGGCCTACAATATTTGCTGCTTCAAGTTGATCAATAATTCTTCCGGCACGATTATAACCTATCGCAAATTTTCTCTGAATTAATGAAGTTGATCCCTGTTGGTGTCGTACAACTAACCGGGCAGCATCTTCAAACATTACGTCGCGTTTTGAGAAATCTACTTCGCCAATTTCATTAAATCCTTCAGGGCTGTATTCTGGCAACATAAATGCAGTTGGATAACTTTGTTGTGACCCGATGTATTCAGTAATTTTGTCCAATTCAGGTGTATCAATAAATGCACATTGTAATCGTACTAAATCACCACCGGTTGATATTAACAGGTCTCCTCGTCCAATTAAATGATTTGCACCGGGACTGTCTAGTATTGTTCTTGAATCGACCATGGAAGAAACTCTAAAAGCAAGTCGTGCCGGAAAGTTTGCTTTAATTACACCTGTAATAATATTAGTCGAAGGTCTTTGGGTTGCAATAATAAGATGTATTCCTATTGCACGTGCTAATTGTGCTAATCGAGCAATTGGTCCTTCAATTTCTTTCCCCGCCGTCATAATCAAATCAGCAAATTCATCAACAATAACAACAATGTATGGCAAATATTTATGACCTTTTTCCGGGCTTAGTTTTCTTGCAATAAATTTGGCATTGTATTCTTTAATATTTCTTACATGAGCGGCTTTTAGCAGGTCGTAACGATGATCCATTTCAATGCCCAGTGAATTAAATGTGTTAACCACTTTTTGAGTATCTGTTATTATTGCTTCATCGGAATCGGGAAGCTTTGCCAAAAAGTGTTTTTCAATTTTAGTATATAGCGTAAGTTCTACTTTTTTAGGATCGATCATTACAAATTTCAACTGTGCCGGATGTTTTTTGTAAAGTAAAGAAGCTATAATGGCATTTAATCCTACGGATTTACCCTGGCCTGTTGCACCGGCAAGAAGCAAGTGAGGCATTTTAGCCAGATCGAATACATAAGTATCGTTTGAAATTGTTTTTCCAAGACCTATTGCTAAGTCGTACTTTGATTCACTAAAAACCTTTGATTCAAGAATAGAACGCATCGAAACGATTTCAGGTTTTTGATTTGGAACTTCAATTCCAATTGTTCCTCGTCCCGGGATTGGAGCAATTATGCGAATCCCTAATGCCGATAAACTTAAAGCTATATCGTCTTCCAGGTTTTTAATTTTTGAAATTCTAACACCGGGAGCAGGTATAATTTCGTAAAGGGTTACTGTTGGCCCAACAGTAGCTCTGATTTTATCAATCTGTATTTTATAATTTGCCAGAGTTTCAACAATCCGATTCTTATTTGCTATAATTTCATCTTTGTTAATTTCACCATTGGTATCCTGACCATGATTTTCAAGTAAATCTAAAGGAGGCAACTTATAAGAAGATAACTCCAGCGTAGGGTCGTAATCTTCAAGCTGATAATTTTTAATATTGTCATTTAATTTTTCTTCTTTATGCTTTTCCTCTATAGTAAGCTCTATACCTTCTTCTTTTTCAGGTATATCATTTAAATCTTTGTTATGCTCTGTTTGAGAAGTATTGATTTCTATTTCAGTTTTTTCTGTATTTTTTGTAATAAAAATCAAATCTTCATCAATACTTTCTTCTTTAGATTCGTTTTGTTGATTATTTTGTAGATCTTCTTGCGATTTATCTTGATCTTCTGTTGAAGATTGATCTTCAAATTCAGCATAATCTTTTTTAAATAATCCTGCAGATAATGTAACAATCCAATCGTATGATTTTTTAAAAGACAGAATAATAAATGAAATTATAGCGATAGAAAGTAAAAATGCAGTTCCGACTTTTCCTAAAAAAGAATTTAACCATTGTGCAATAATAAAACCATGCCCTCCTCCTAAACCGCTTCCTAAATAGCCATTTGAATTATCAAATAAATAACCTAAAAAAACAGATAATATTATTGTGCCAATTACAGTAATTTTAAATGCTTTGCGAATAGAGTATATTTTAATATTAAAAAAACGAAATCCTATAACGAATAATAGGAAAGGAAATGTAAATGAAGC
>DAOWML010000061.1 GCA_030643125.1 Bacteroidales bacterium | reverse complement strand
TAACCTGAGCTCGATATAAGAATTTTTTACAGCTTCATGGGGTTTTTCATAGACAAGTCATATTTTTGAAAGACTATCGGGATAATCTAAAAAAATATGAGGAAGTATATGGGAACCCTCATGATGCCCATAGGGAAAGCAAATATAGCACAATCTTTAAGGAAGAAATCTTTTGAAATAACCCGTTATTACTTCAAGTTTTCTTCCTCAACTCTCACACTCTATTTGCTTTCTGTAAATTAATTCTTATACCGAGCTCAGGTTAATAATTGAGAATTGTTGTAAAATAGTTTTTTTATAAAATTTCATTAGATGATTTTGGTATCTTTGAACTGCTAAAATTGAAAATCAAAAACATAAAATTATGATAAACTTTGAATGGAGTAAATTACCTTTTGGTTATTCAAAAACCGACTATAATATTAGATGTTATTACAGAGATGATAAGTGGGGCGAGTTGGAAATATCTTCATCTGAATTTGTAAACTTACATATTTCAGCAACAGCATTGCATTATGGGCAACAGGCTTTTGAAGGAATGAAAGCGTACCGTGGTAAAGATGGTAAAATACGATTATTTCGTTGGGAAGAAAATTTTAAACGAATGGAACGTTCGGCTAACGGAATTCTTATGCAGCCTATTACCAAAGAACTTTTTAAAGAAGCAATTACTAAGGCTGTTTTAATGAACGAGCGATTTGTTCCGCCACATGGAACGGGTGCTGCTTTATATTTACGTCCTTTGTTAATTGGTTCAGGTCCGCAAATTGGTGTAAAACCAGCTGATGAATATTTATTTATGGTATTTGTTTCTCCTGTGGGTCCATATTTTAAAGAAGGTTTTAATCCTGTGAAAATTGCCGTTATCAGAGATTCTGACCGTGCTGCGCCATTAGGAACAGGAAGTATTAAAGTGGGTGGAAATTATGCATCAAGTTTGCCTGGTGTAAAAAAAGCACATGACGAAGGTTATGGAGCACCCATGTATCTCGATTCAATTCATAAAAAATATATTGATGAAATTGGAGCAGCAAATTTCTTTGGAATTAAAGACAATACATACATTACACCAAAATCACCTTCAATATTACCATCAATTACTAATATGAGTATTATGCAATTGGCCGAAGATATGGGATTGAAAGTCGAAAGAAGGCCTATTGATATTGAAGAACTGGATTCGTTCGAAGAAGTTGGAGCTTGTGGTACAGCTGCTATTATTTCTCCTATTGGCGAAATTTACGATATTGATATGGATAAAAAATATAATTTCTGTAAAGATGGTAAAGCAGGACCAATATCAACTCAAATTTACAATAGATTAGTTGCGATCCAGTATGGCGATGAACCTGATCCTCATAATTGGGTTGAAATTATTAAGTAGAATGGGTGTAATATGAAATTAAAAAGAGGGTTTTCAAGCAGAAAACCCTCTTTTTTATAATTTAAATGAAAATTATTACTCAAATTCTATCAGTTCAATCTTCATTCCTGATTCTGCTTCAAAATCTTCCACTTCTTCTACCATATCAGGGTCTGCTTTATCGTAATACCAATTTACTTTAACTTTTCCTCCTTCATCTTCAAAATCTTTTAAAATTTCCAATATATCTAAAACACATTTTGTAGAGCTTGTATTTAAATATATAAGTTTAATGTTTAGATCTAATGGTCTTTTAATATGTTTTGCATAATCTTTTATCCAGTTAATGAGTGGTAGATAAAACTTGTAAGTCTCTTCCATATATGATTCGCCGCTTATTTCGCAGATGCCCTTATCGACATTAAAATTTACCTCAGGGAAATAAGGGGTAGTTGGAGAGCTTGTTAAAGTAATATTTTCCATAATATTATACGTTTAAAATTTATCGATTTTAACTGTTAGTGAAAAATAAGAAAAATCTTCATTAATTTTGTCTACTTTAAATTCTAATTTATTTTTGGAGAGCATTACTGCTTGAATTAAACCAATTCTGGCTCCAAATTTTTCTCCGGGCGAATTTAATCTTTGTTCTCTTTTTAATTCTCTTAATTTCATTTGATCAGAAGCATTTACTAATTCGCAACGCTCAGTCAGTATTTCAGCATCTGTCTTTTTTACCTGATTTTTAGTTGTAAAACTATAAGCTGTATCAAATTCTTTAAGAGAAAGTTCTCCTACACCAATTCTTTGCACATTGTTAATCATATGAAAATTTTCGGAATAATTCGATACATTTTGTGAAAGTTCAATAAAAATTTTAAAAAGTTTTTTTCGTGCATTACTATAAGCATCATTAAAGTTGCGGATATTAGTACCAAAAACAGATATTAGTTCTATATAAAAAGGTCCGTTATAAGATAATATTGTTTTGCTCGTCATAGTTGAAATTGTATTCGTATCCATCATTAGGTTAATTAATTTTTATACCAATTAAAGTAATGTCGTCACGTTGTTCTTCATCCTGCTGAAAATCATTCAATTCTTTTTCTATTATCTCTTTCTGTTTATCCATTGGCTCTGAAATATTATTTAGAATAATTTCTTTAAGCCTGTTACTTCCAAATCTTTTTCGTTCTAAATTGTTTTGATCTGTTAAACCATCCGAAGATAAAAATAAAATATCTCCTTTTTCGGCATTAATAATATGATTATTAAACTTTTCATCATCTTTTTTCTTTTTTGTTCCTCCAATAGATATTCTGTCGCCCTTAATTTCGTCGAATCCTGATGTTTTGTTTTTAAAAATAAATAATGGTCTTTTGGCACCAGAAAAAGTAATTTTGTTTGATTTTAAATCAATTGAAATAAAACAAACATCCATACCATCATTATTCTCTGTTTCATCTTGTTTTAACGATTCAACAATTTTTTCGTTTAATAAAGATAATATTTTTGCTGGATCTGTCACCTGTTTTTCTAAAACAATTTCGTTCAAATGACTATTTCCTATCATTGACATGAACGCTCCCGGCACGCCATGCCCTGTACAATCAACAGCGGCAAGGAAAGCAGTGTCTTTTAACTGAGCAAACCAGTAAAAATCTCCCGACACAATATCTTTTGGGCGATAAATTATAAAACTTTCAAAAAGATTCCTTATTTGATTCCGAACGGGAAGTATTGCTCTTTGAATATTTTGAGCATATTGTAAGCTTGCATTAATTTTCTGATTCTGTATGTCTAATGTGTCTCTTTGTTCTTCTATCTGATTTTTTTGAGTTCTGATTTTTCTGTATAAAATAACTAATACTCCAAAAAATATAAAAATAGCTATAAAGCCCCAAATAAGGAAGTTTCGAACTAATCTTTCAAATTTTAATTGAGCGGCCTGTTCTCTAATTTTTGATTCCTGTAGATCGAGTTGCATTTTTTGTTCATGCGATACTTCTTCAACCTTTGCAAGAGAACTTTCTGTTTCCAATAATTTGTCAGTTTGTTCTACCAGTTCTTGTTTTGTTTCTTCTTTCTCTTGTTGCGCTTTTTTAACTTCCGTTTTCGATTGTTGTTTAATATCTTTTATTTCTTCTTTCTTGAGATATTTATCGATCGAAGCAAATAAATCAAAATAGTCTATACTTTTTTTTGAATCTCCCAGGCTTTGGTAATTATTTGCCAAAATACCGTAAAAACTCCTGATTAGTTTTAAATTATTCATTTCCTTGGCTAACTCAACACCTTCAAGCGCACATTTATTTGATTCGTCGTAGTTTGTTAATTGCTGATATGTTTGCGAGATATTAATTAGAGAGGAAGTAATATTTTTTTTATTATTTAAATTTCTGCTAATTTCTAATCCTTTTTTAAAATAAGTTATTGCCGAATTATAATCCTGAATTTCATCGTAGATCATTCCAATATAGTTAGAACTTAACATAATTCCATTCAGGTTGCCTGATTGTTTATTTAACTCAATTACTCTATTAAAATGATCAATAGCTTCGTTATATAATTGATTGTTCCAACATAGAAATGCAGCTTTGTTTAGAAATTCTAATTCAAGTTGAGTATTGTTATTGCTTCTATATTGCTCTATTTTGGTTTCATATCCTGTTAGTTCATCCTTAATATTTGAAGGAACATCCTGGGCTAATATGAAAAAACAAAAAAGGAAGTTTGTTATAAAAATAAGTGATAATATTTTATATATTTTCTTCACAATAAAAAAAATTACAAAGGTTAAAGTTATTTTATTTTTATTCCAAAAACAAGAATATCATCAATTTGCTCTAATGATCCACGCCATTTATCATGTACATTATTTAATATCTCTTTTTGAATATTCATAGGTTCATGGCTATTATTGACCAGTAATTCTTTAAATTGCTTGTAACGAAATTTTTTTCCTCGTGGTCCTCCAAACTGATCAGCATATCCATCCGAAAATAAATAAATCTGATCATTGTTTTCCAAATCAACTATATGATTTGTAAAAGGTTTGTCAAAATTTATATGAATACCAACAGGCATTCTGTCACCTTTAATTTCTGTAAGTTCTTTGTTTCTTATAACATAAAAGGGATTATTAGCGCCTGCAAATTGTAGCTTTTTATTTTCACAGTCAATAATGCAAAGTGCAATATCAAGTCCATCTTGAGTTTCACCTACTTCTCCTGTTTGATTTAAGGACTTCATAATATGATCTCGAAGCTGTTCCAAAATATCGCTTGCTGTTTCAAAATTTCCGCTCGAAATAATTTCATTCAAATAGACTGAACCTAACATATGCATTAGAGCACCAGACAAACCGTGTCCGGTACAATCACCAACAGCAATCACTTTTTTATTTCCAAGACATGATGCCCAGTAAAAATCGCCACCAACATGACTTTTGGGTTGGTGTAGAATGAAATATTCATCCATATTTTGATTAATAAACTCGATACTGGGTAAAATAGCTTGTTGAATTCTGCTGGCATAACGAATGTCTGCCATAATCTCCTTATTCTTACTAATAATAATTTCACGCTGTTTAAATTCATTTTCAATCTGCAAACGAATTTTCTGATTCTTTTCTTCAATTTCGGTTTCCTTTATCCTTACTGATTCTAGAATACCAATAAGATTTACAGCTGTTTTTAAATTTGAAATTAATGTAATTTCGGAATAAGGTTTTTGAATCAAATTAATTGCACCAGCTTTAAATATTTTATTATAATCGGTGCTTGATGATAAAACAATAATTGGAAGTTGTTTTATTCTTAAAAGATCTAATAAAAGTTTTAAATTTTGATCTACATTATCCTCCGGATAGTCTATATCGAAAATAATAATATCAGGAGATAAAGTTTTAGTTTCCTTTAAAATATTATTTTGATTGCTGGTTGAATAAATGTTGATATTTGGGAATTCGGCACTTAATATGGAATTGATTTTTTCAATATCAGCTGTATTGTTATCAATCAAGAGTAATTTTTGATTCATATTAAATGCCCTATTTTATAAGTATTAAAAATAATAGTTGTAAATTAATTTTACCAATAAATAAATACGTTATTTTAACTTTTGAGTTTTTAGTTTTAAGCCGTTTTTGATGAAATGATTAAAAACTAATACGAATGACACATAAGTGATAGTTAAAAAAAAAGTTAAATGAATCATTTTTTGGTTTAAAAGTTATACTTTTAAACTGACAAACTAGATGGTTTAAACTTCTATTTCAGATCCTATGATGTATAAGATATTAATTGCAGATGATAAAGGCAGTTGTTTTGCCTATTTGCAGGATATGCTTAAAGAAGATACAGATAGATTTGAAATAATTCAATTATCACCAAAGGAGATTTATAGATCTTCTTTAAAAAACAAACCCAATATAATTTTAATTGGTTCAGAATCGCTGTCCACAAATGGCATAGAGAGTATAATGTCTTTAAAACAAGACAAATCTACGCATGGTATTCCCGTATTATTAATTACTGATTACTCACCAAGAACAAACTTTGATAGAGTTTTTGAATATGGAATTGTAGATTTTATTCGAAAACCATATAGTAAAGACGAATTATTAATGCGAATAGAGGCAGCTGAAAGTCGTAGGGAATTTCAACATGAAATATATATTGAGCATGAATGGCTTCGCGAACTGTCCATTGTTGCACAAAAGACAGCTACCGGTGTGGTGATATTGAGCAACGATAATAAAATTGAGTGGGCTAATGAGGGTTTTGAACGAATGTATGGATATTCACTTGATGAATTTAAAGAAAAATTTGAATCTTCAATATTTAATCCCGAAAAAAACCAGGAATTATCTGAAGCAATAAAACATTGTAAGGAAGGTGTTGAAAGTTTTGTTTATGAGAAAAAATGGAAAACAGGAGATGATAACCAAATTTGGGTTCAAACTACATTGACTCCGGTTTATAATGAACAGGATATAATTATTAAATATATTGCGATTGAATCTAATATCACAGCATTAAAAGAGGCAGAGGAACGACTGGAAGCTAAAAATGAAAATTTAATATCTCTGACCAAAAATTTAGAGAGTTCTAATTTGCTTTTAGAAAAACAACATGAAGAAATTGAAAAGCAAAAAGAATTTATAGAAACTCAGAAGAAAAAATCAGACCAACTTTTATTAAATATTCTGCCTTTCGAAATTGCAGAACAATTAAAGAAAAAAGGATTTGCAAAATCAAAAAAATATAAATTAGTAACAATTCTTTTCACCGATTTTAAAGATTTCTCCAAATTAACCGGAGCAATGGATAGCCATGAACTTGTTGAAGAACTCAATGTTTATATCCAAAAATTTGATGAAATTATTGAGAGGCATTATATTGAAAAAATAAAAACTATTGGAGATGCTTTCATGTGTGCGGGTGGTTTACCATTAAGAAATAGGAGTAATCATCTTGATGTTACCTTGGCGGGTTTGGAAATTCAGAAGTTTATGAAGGATTACGCGCTAGAAAAGAAAAAAAATAATGAAAAAGCTTGGGAGCTACGTTTAGGAATTCATACCGGTGAAGTTATTGCAGGAGTAATCGGTAAGAAGAAATTTGCCTATGATATTTGGGGTGATGCTGTAAATAAAGCCAGTAGAATGGAACAATCAGGTGAAGTGGGCAAGGTTAATGTTTCGGGTGATACTTATGAATACATAAAAGATTATTTTGACTGTACATACAGAGGTAAAATAGAGGTAAAGAACAATGTTGAGTTGGATATGTACTTTGTAAACAGGTTAAACCCAGAATATTCTAGCGATAAGGAAGGAGCCGTTCCGAATGCAAATTTCCTTAAGATATTAGCTAAATACTAAAGTTTCTACATTTATTCAAATACAGTACATCAAATAAAAACCCTGCGGGGAGGATGTTTAGTGCAACAAAACACAAGTTGGCAGTTGGCAGAATCCAGCTTGCCTTGCCGGCAGGCAGGGATGCAGTAAATCAATTATAAATTACAATTTCAAATTTCAAGTTTAGTTGTCAGGAACTTTCGGGACATGCAAACTGCAAACTGTTTACTGCTGCTGCGACTTATTAAACGTGTTGATGAGAATTGTCAGCTAAGTGCTTATTTTAACATATCCTTATTGAAATTTACAGGCAAAAATTGTTTTATACTATCAGCAATTGTTATTTTATTTTCTCCATAAAGAATAACCTGAATAGAATTCTCATATCTAACTTCACTTTCTAACATAGCTTGTAAACACGAACCGCAAGGAGGTATGGGTTCTTTTATAAATCCTTTATCTGTATTGGCTGTTACAGCAATGGCCTTAATTGGAATGTTAGGGTATTTTGAATTAGCATAGAATATAGCGACACGTTCTGCACACAACCCCGATGGATATGCTGCATTTTCCTGGTTATTACCCTGAATAATTTCATTGTTTTCGAGTAACACAGCTGCGCCGACTTTAAATTTTGAATAAGGAGCATAAGCCTTTTTTGCCGCTTCTTTTGCTTTTTGTATTAATTCCTGATATTTTTCATCAAGTTCGGCAGGAGAATTGTAATCAATTAAAAAAGATTTAATTTCACGTTTATTCATGAGAAGAAATTTCTTAAGTGAAAAAATACCCGATACTAAAATGAATATTTTTTTTACATTTGTTCAAAATAACAAAAAAAAAATGACAAAAAAACTATTATTCCTTATAATACCGCTATTTATAGTTTCCTGTAAAGTACAGCAGGTGCCTAAATCATCTCGAAAAACTAATGATAATTATGTGTCGTTAGATCGAAAAGAATATATAAATAACTATAAGGACTTAGCGATTAAGGAAATGTACAGGGATAAAATACCTGCAAGTATTACTTTGGCTCAGGCAATGCTCGAATCCAATAATGGTAATAGTACATTAGCCAGAAAAGCAAACAATCATTTTGGAATAAAATGTCATAATGGGTGGAAAGGCGGTAAGATTTATCATGATGATGACAAAAGGAATGAGTGTTTCAGAAAATATAATTCTGTATATGATTCATATAAAGATCATTCGGATTTTATCGTAAAAGGTTCAAGATATGCATTTTTATTTGAACTTAATCCAACGGACTATAAATCCTGGGCAAAAGGTTTACAGAAAGCAGGTTATGCAACGAGCAGAACTTATGCAACTTTGTTAATAAAAATTATAGAAAATAATCAACTTTATGTATTTGACCAGGGAGGTAGTTTGTCAAATGAAATGCCTGATGAATTTGTTGCAGATTCACAAGAAGTTGTTTTAGCTGATGTGGATAACTTTACTATTTATACCGAAAAACATCGTATTTATAGTAAAAATAGGATTGATTACTTAATTGTTAAAAAGGGAGATACATTTAAAAGTATTACTGAAGAATTAGAAATGCTTCCCTGGGAGTTGTTTAAATATAATGAAATAGAAGAAGGTAGTAAATTAAAAGAAGGCCAAATATTATACATTCAACCGAAAAGGAATAAGGCCGAACATGGATTTGATTTTCATGAAGTAAAGGAAGGAGAAACTATGTATGCCATATCTCAAATGTATGGGATAAAGATTAAAAAACTTTATGAAAAGAATTTAATGAACGAAGGAACTGAACCTGTAATTGGGCAAAAACTTTGGCTGCGAGATTATAAAACACATTCCGATGTAGTTGAGGAAACACCAATTATAGAGGATTTTGATGAATGATAGCTCAAATGCAAAAAAATATAATTAGTTCGTTCTTTTGAAGATAACTAAATCAAATTTTTGTTGAAAAATTGTAATTATTAATACCTTGAAATCCTCTAAGAAAATCTTTTACATTTAGTCTTTTTTTGCCAGCTTGTTGTAATTCTATAATATTAATAAATCCATTTTTTACAGCTACTTTTAAAAAGGTTTTTTCATCAGAAATGATTTTCCCGATTGAATGATTATGGTCATTCATTTCTTTTTCTGATTTAAAAATTTTTACTAGGATTGGCTCATTTCTTTTATTAATTATTTCGGACCAGGAAGCAGGATAGGGGCTTAACCCACGAATCAGGTTGTGAATAGAATCAATATTTTCTTTCCAGTTTATTTTACAATCATTTTTAAATTTTTTTGGAGCATGTTTAATTTCTGTTCCACGGTCAATTAAATCTTCTTGTTTTAATTGAGGATAATTGTTTTCAATAATGGAATCAACAGTTTTTATAACAAGATTAGCACCTTTGTACATTAATTTGTCATGAATACTG
>DAOWML010000172.1 GCA_030643125.1 Bacteroidales bacterium | reverse complement strand
GCTTGAGTAAAACCAACTGAAGCAATTAACATTACTAATAATAATTTTCTCATTTTTATTTGATTTTAAGAATTTGCCAATATTAATTTTTTTCTTCTTTTTTATTTCGCTTTTTAATAATATCATCAATACTGTCACCCAGGAAATAACCTATTAAACCACCAAACAAAACCATTGCATTCCAGTTTGATGTAATAGCGCATGTACCACTCGCGCAGCCTACATATTTCCAATATAAATATCCGGCAATTATTCCTGGTATAACCAATAAAAAACCGAATTTATGCTTTTTAATAAAATCTCTCATATATTTTATTTTGATTTAGATTTACAATTAATGTACCAGAATATAAACATCTGTCAATATGTAAATGTTTAGATTAGACTTTTATAATATATGACAATAAGACATAAAAAAAGGGAGCTCACGCTCCCTTAACCATAAATTACAAACCTGTCTGCTGACTACCATCAGGCAAGTGACAGGCAGGCTAAAACTAAGTTATATAAAAATTTAAATAACTCCCTGATCTAACATTGCATTGGCTACTTTTAAGAAACCTGCAATATTTGCTCCTTTAACGTAATCAACATGTCCGTCGGCTTCTGTTCCATATTTAACACAAGCTTCGTGAATATCACGCATTATTTGATGTAATTTTGCATCAACTTCTTCTCTTGTCCAGCTTAATTTCATAGAGTTTTGTGACATCTCTAATCCTGATGTTGAGACACCTCCTGCATTAGCTGCTTTCCCAGGGCCATATAATAATTTATTTTTCTGAATAACTTCTATTGCCTCTGGTGTACATGGCATATTGGCTCCTTCTGAAATACAAATACATCCATTCTTTACTAACATCTCTGCATCTTCTTTATTCAACTCATTTTGAATTGCACATGGAAGAGCGATGTCAACTTTTTGTTCCCATGGCCTTTTACCTTCGTAAAACTGTCCACTTTCAAACTCGTATGAATAAGGCTTAACAATATCATTATTTGATGCACGAAGCTCTAACATATATTCAATCTTTTTGCCTGAAATTCCTTCCGAATCATAAATATATCCGTCAGGTCCTGAAATCGTTACAACCTTAGCTCCTAATTCTGTCGCTTTTAATGCTGCTCCCCAGGAAACATTGCCAAATCCTGATATAGCAACTGTCTTACCTTCGAAAGATTCTCCTTTGGTGGCTAACATCTCTTTTGCAAAGTATACATTACCAAAACCTGTAGCTTCAGGACGAATTAAACTTCCTCCCCAGTTACGGCCTTTTCCGGTTAGTACACCTGTATTTTCTTTTGCCAGTTTTCTATACATTCCAAATAAGAAACCAATCTCTCGACCACCCACTCCTATATCTCCTGCAGGAATATCGGTCTCAGGTCCTATTATTTTCCATAATTCCATCATGAATCCCTGGCAAAAACGCATTACTTCTGCATCTGATTTACCTTTTGGATTGAAATCAGAACCTCCTTTACCTCCACCCATTGGAAGTGTGGTAAGTGAGTTCTTGAAAATTTGTTCGAATCCTAAAAATTTTAACCCGCTTAAGTTTACACTAGGGTGAAAACGTAAACCTCCTTTATAAGGTCCAATAGCATTGTTAAACTGAATACGATAACCCAGGTTAACGTTTACTTTACCATCATCGCCTACCCAGGGTACTTTAAAAGTTAAAATTCGGTCTGGCTCAACGATTCTTTCAATAATACCTGCTGCTTCGAATTGAGGATTCTGATTATAAATCTCCTCGATTGATTCTAAAACTTCTCTAACAGCTTGAAGATACTCAACCTCTCCCGGATGTTTTTGCTCAAGCTGAAGCATTAATTTATCTACGTTCATTTTTATATAATTTAATGATGAATACTAAACCCACATTTATATGTATTAAAAATTTATGCGCAAAAGTATATTTAAATATTTAATTTATCCATAAAAAACATCACCAGAAAATATGATGTTAAACACATTTTTAAATTCTTTTTTGCATCAAAAAAACTATGATTATTGATCTTATTTTACAATCTGATTACGTTTTTGAAAATCTATAACTAAGTTAGCTGATTAAGAGAGTTTTTTAGCAGATTCTTATGCTTTAAAGATAAAGCTGTAATACTTATTGGTGCATAATTCGCCACTCCATTTTTTGTTTTCACAGTTAAAATTAAATCTTCTTTTAAATTAAAAAATGATTTATTGATTTTATATCCTTTAAAATCTTTTTTGTGAATCTCTATCGCTCTTTTTTTATTATCGAATGGCCGGAGAGAAACAAATCGAAAAATCAATTTTTCACCTTCATCGTTATACAAAATAAACTTATAATCACGCATATAAGAAATAATAATATAAATTATATATAGAGCGCAAATCATAAAAACATAAAAAGATTCACTCTTTCCTAAAAATGGTTTTTCTATAATACCAACCAAAAGTATTAATCCCATAAGAATAAGAAAGACAAGTAAAACAAGGTATCTTCGAATATTAAGCTTCAATACGATATTTCTGTTATCAAAAATCATAAACCCTACAATTATATCTTATCAAAGATAAGTAACTTTCTATGCTATACATAATTATTTAGTGTAAGATTAATTTATTTAATTAAGAGTGTATGATGAATTCAACTTTTTGTGCTTCTTTGAGTTTTTGAGCCTTAGTGGCATAATTTTAATAGCCACAAAGACTCTAAGACACAAAGATTTCACAAAGAAAAAAATATTCAATAATTATTTTTCCCATATTATTAATGGAATTTGTCGTACACACAACAGCAATCTGTCGTTTTATCGTATAAATTAATTTCGTACTTTTAGACATCTAAAAGTCATATTTCTAAAATGAAAATAAATACAGATTTTTCTACAATATATATTTCGACAGAAATACAGAAAGTTTTAACTGAAGTTTTAAAAGATTTTCAGAATAGGAAAATATTTGTATTGCTTGATGAAAACACTAAAAAGCATTGCTTACCTCTAATAGCAGATATCGATCAAATCAAAAACTCTGAATTGATTGAAATTGAAAGCGGAGAAAAAAATAAATCTTTAAAAACAGTCGAATTTGTTTGGAAAACATTAACAACAAAAGATGCGGACAGATCTTCATTATTAATTAATCTAGGAGGAGGGATTATTGGAGATTTGGGAGGTTTTGCTGCATCGACTTTTAAACGAGGTATCGATTTTATAAATATACCTACAACTCTATTATCCCAGGTTGATGCTTCTGTTGGGGGGAAAACCGGAATAAACTTTTCAGGACTGAAGAATGAAATAGGTGTTTTTAATCATCCAAAGTATGTTATTATCGACAGTTCATTTAACAGAACTTTAGATAAGAGAAATATTCTTTCAGGATGGGCAGAGATGCTAAAACATGCTATAATTTTTGATGAAAAAGACTGGCAGAATTTAATTTCTTATGATATTAAACAGACAGGATTTAATAAACTTAACCAGCTTATATCACGATCTGTAAGTATTAAAAATTATTTTGTTGAGAAAGATCCTAAAGAAAAAGGTATTCGAAAAGCGTTAAACTTTGGTCATACATTTGGACATGCTTTCGAAAGTCTGTATATGAATACCGAAAATGAAATTTTGCATGGAGAAGCTGTTGCACACGGAATAATTTGTGAACTGTATTTGTCTTATAAAATTTGTAATTTCTCATCCGAAAAGCTCGATAAGATTGTTTCATATCTACTTAATACTTACACTAAACTAAAATTTAACGAAGCAGACTATGAAAAGATTATCGACCTGACAGGGCATGATAAAAAAAATGAAGGATTGAATATAAATTTCACTTTACTCGAAGATTTTGGTAAAATAAAAATCAATCAAAACTGTGACAGGGAAATTATAACTGAAACACTTAACTGGTACAAAAATCTGTAAAATGAGTGTAAAAATAACTGCACCAAATAAAGAAATAAAAACTTTCAGGTCGTTACCAGCATCGAAAAGTTTATCGAACCGGGCACTTATTATACGTGCATTATGCAAGGAATCATTTAAAATCAAAAATCTTTCTGCGAGTGATGATACCAGCATTTTAGCAGCAGCGCTAAAAGATTTAAATAATCAAATAATTGATGTTGGCGCAGCAGGAACTACGATGCGTTTTTTAACGGCTTATTTTTCTTTAGTGCCGGGAATAAGAACCTTAACCGGTAGCAAACGCATGAAACAACGACCAATTCATGAGTTGGTAAAAATATTGCGAGAACTTGGCGCTTCTATTGAATGCCTTGAAAAAGAAGGTTATCCTCCTTTAAAAATTACAGGGAATAATTTAACCGCTAAACCTGTAAGTGTAAAAGGAAATATTAGCAGTCAGTATATTAGTGCATTATTAATGATTGCTCCGTATTTAAATGCTGATTTTGCTTTGACAATAAAAGATAAAATCCTTTCGAAAGATTATATATGGATGACCATTAAATTAATGCAAAAGTTTGGAATTAATATTGAATGGAATGGTGATAAAATTTATGTTAAAAAAGGAATATACAAGCCGGAAGAAATAATTATAGAAGCTGACTGGTCATCGGCATCGTATTGGTTCGAAATTGTTTCATTATCTGAAAACGCCATGATTGAATTAACCGGTTTAAAACGAAACAGTTTACAGGGAGATTCTGTTTTAACAGATTTATACAAAACTCTGGGAGTTGATTCAGCCTTTACCAACTTTGGTTTGCGAATTAAAAATATTCCAACTACTTGTAAGTTCTTCGAATACGATTTTACTAATTGCCCTGATCTGGCTCAAACCTTAGCTGTTACTTTAGTAGCAAAAAAAATACCTTTTAAATTAACAGGATTAGATAATCTTTCGATTAAAGAAACGAATAGAATTGAAGCACTGGTTACTGAATTTAAAAAACTCGGAATTAATCTTAAAACAGTATCAAACAACTGTATTTCCTGGGATGGAAATGAAAAAATTAAAGTTCCAGAAAATCATTTTGCGGAAACATACGAAGATCATAGAATGGCCCTGGCTTTTGCGCCGCTGTCTATTGTTACAAAAGAACTGAAGATTAAAAATCCTGAAGTTGTAACAAAGAGTTATCCTGATTATTGGGAAAATTTGGAAGAGGCGGGGTTTGGGATAAGTATTAAAGAAGAAAGCTTCTGATTTTTAATCTTTAAAAAAATCTTTTATTCTTCTAATTTCTTCTTCTACTTCTTCTTTTTTGCGGGCAATATTAAAACGAATGTAATTTTTTGCTTTATCTGAAAAATGCTCACCGGGAATTACAGCAACTTTTTGTTCGTCGTATAAATCAATTGCAAACTTAAAACCATCAGAATATTTTTCCGGTAATTTAGCCCAGACAAAATACCCTCCTTTGGTTTCAGGAATTTCAAACCCTAATTTCCCCAATTCGCCGGATAAATGATTATACGATTCTTTTAATCGGTTCCG
>DAOWML010000033.1 GCA_030643125.1 Bacteroidales bacterium | reverse complement strand
TCCTGTTTTCGCCAAATGGGTCACCCAAACCTAAAATTCGATATTAAATGCTGAAAGCAACTCTTTTTGTTCTCTTGTGTTAGCCATAACTATTTCAACTGTTTTATTTGAAATGGGTAATGTTGTTTTAACTCCATAAATAGATTTTAGTATATCTAATGCCTTCTCAGGGGTTAAGCCTGTATGCTTTTCATTGAGTTGTCTTTCAAACTCTTTGTATAGTTTATAACTGCAAAATGCTATTAATAAATGAGTTTCTATCCTACTTGCTTTTCTATGATAAATAGGGCGGACTTTAAGATCTGTTTTAGATATTCTGAATGCCTTCTCTATTTGCCATAACTGCCTATACTGATCTATTACTTCTTGCGGATTTAAAGAAGCATTGGTGATGTAACCTTTGAGACCATCCCATTTACTGTCAGAGGTAATTTTCTCTAAATCCAAACTTATGGTAGCGCTTCCTTCAATTTTTAAAAACTTGTTGTACCCTTTATTATTTATGTTTTCTTTAGTTAACTTACCTGAGATGATTTGCTTTTCAAGTCTTTTAATCCCATTATCCCTATTGTGTGCATCTTTTCTGGCTCGTTTTTCAGAGTAACTTACAATTAGTTTTGTTAGTTCTTCTTTTTTAAATTCGTGGATGGTATCACTTGCCCACTTCTTAGAAATAATTTGGTCTTTTAGTTCTTTTGTTTCGTTTTTGATCCTTGCTCCCAGGATGAACTCATAACCACAGCTTAGTAATTGTTCTATATTACTCTTTGACAGAAGTCCTGCATCTGCAACCACAACCAATTTACCAGGGTCATACCTTCTTTTGAAGTGCTCTAATACAGGAATAAGCGTTTCTCCTTCATATTTGTTTCCTTCAAACATCTCAAATGCTAAAGGATAACCTCCGGTGGTTACCAATAAACCAAGAACAATTTGAGGGCAGTGTGGCTTTCCATCTTTGCTAAACCCTAGTTTTCTTAGTTCATCTTCCCTGGAAGCTTCGAAGTACAAAGTGCTGACATCATAGAAGACTGCTGATAAAACACCATTAAAAAGTTTTAATGTATGCTGATAACTTATTAGTTGCAACTGCTCTTTGTACCCTTGATTGAGTTTATCCAGATAACGGTAAACTGATGACATAGAGTAATGCTCCTGATAATGCCGTGACAGATATTCAATAGTTCTTAGCTTGCTACCCGGGTAAAGTAATCTGGAAATTATCAGATGACGCAAAAGTTTTTCAGGAACCTGATTGAAACCTATTTCATTGAATATGTTTACCAAAACAAGTTCTGTCCCTATAATGCGAACTGTTTGAATACTTTTGCGAACAAAACTAATGTGATGTTTATCCTGATCGTAAGTAAACTCAATAGTCTTTTGTTTGGTAAGTTTTTCTATCTCTTTACGGGCTAAACTCTCAAGTTGGTTAATATCACTCTCTGCATTGGCGGAACCCATCGATTTAATGAGTTTTTGCTTACCATTTTGCTTCTCTAAAATGTAAATGCTTATACTTCCAGATGTGTTTATCTTTCTTCTAATATACATGATTGGTAAACCCTTAAAATACAAAGATACAAACGGGTCACCCATATCAAAAATAAAATACCCTATTAATAGGCTGTTCAAAGCAAAAAAATCAATTTTTTAGAAAAGTGGCGAAAACAGGAAAAAGAAAAAAGCTGTTAGCCATTAGCTCTCAGCTATGAGCTCGAAGCTCTTAGCTTATTTGGTTAGTTCCTGAAAAACCTCTTCTAAACTTTTTTCCTTTTTCTGCATGGAAAGTACAGCAAGATTTGATTTAACAGCAAAGTTGAAAATGTTTTGGCGTATATCTTCTTTTGATGAACTCTGAATCAACCAGTTTTTATCATCTATTTTGGCTACTTTATCCACTAATTCAATTTCTTCCAGTAGTTTTTGATTTGGTTCTTTATCAAACTCAACGATAACAGTGCTTAGCTTATCTTGTGTGTATGAAAAAATAGAATCGATAGTATCGTCAGCTACAATTTTTCCATTATTAATAATGATAATCCGATCACAAATGGCTTCAACTTCTTGCATAATATGTGTTGAAAGCATAATAGTTTTTTCTTTTCCCACTTCGGAGATTAAATTACGGATTTCAACAATCTGATTTGGATCCAGTCCGGATGTAGGTTCATCCAGAATTAAAATGGCCGGGTCATGAATCAGTGCTTGAGCTAATCCAACTCTTTGTCGGTATCCTTTCGATAATGCCCCGATTTTTTTCTTCCTCTCGATACCTAATCCTGTTTGCTCAATAATTTCATTTATTCTTGATTTGGTTTTGTTTCCTAATTTATAAATCCCGGCTACAAATTCAAGATACTCTTTAACATACATATCTAAATAAAGAGGATTGTTTTCCGGCAGGTATCCAATATGTTTTCTTATTTCCAGGGAGTCTTCAATCAAATCAAAGTTATTAATTTTTACTTCGCCAGATGATGGAGGAATAAATCCCGTCAGGATTTTCATGGTTGTTGATTTACCGGCTCCGTTTGGTCCCACAAATCCAACAATTTCTCCTGTTTTTATTTCAAAACTAATTTGGTCAACAGCTTTTTGTTGTCCGTATATTTTGCTTAAATCTTTTACTTGTATCGACATATTGTGATGTTTTTTATGATACGAAAATAAATAAATAAGCTACAAGTAACAAGCCACAAGCTTCATGATAATCAAAATAGTTGTATATGAATAAAAGCGTGAAGCATGAAGCCAAAAGCTTGTAGCTTTTTATTACTTTTGCTTTCATTATCAGCATAAAAACAAATGAAATACGAAAAATACATCAATTTATTTCAATATAATCGTTTTAAAACAAGATCAGTAAAGGTCGGAAACATAAATATTGGAGGGGATAGCCCTATCTGTGTTCAATCCATGACCAGTACGAACACTCTAAAAACTGACGAAACTGTTAAGCAGTCGCTAAAAATTATTGAGGCAGGAGGCGAATTAGTCAGGATAACAGCGCAGGGTATTCGTGAAGCCGAGAATTTAAAAAATATAAAAAAAGAAATTCGTAAAGCAGGTTTTGAAACTCCTTTAGCAGCAGATATTCATTTTAATCCGAAAGCTGCATTTACAGCAGCCAAAATAGTTGAAAAAGTTAGAATCAATCCGGGAAATTTTGTTGATAAACGGGCAGATTTCTCAAAAGTTGAATTTACGAAAATAGAGTATCAAGCCGAAATACAAAAAATAGAAGATAAACTAATTCCATTACTCGAAATATGTAAAGAAAATAAAACAGCTTTACGTGTTGGTGTAAATCATGGTTCATTATCTGATAGAATCATGAGTTACTATGGTGATACACCCAAAGGAATGGTAGAGTCAGCAATGGAATTTCTTAGAATTTGTATGCAGGAAAACTTTTTGAATGTTGTTGTTTCTTTAAAATCAAGTAATACTCGTGTAATGGTTCAGGCAAACCGCTTAATGCTTGCCAAAATGCTAGATGAAGGAATGAATTTCCCTTTGCATTTGGGTGTTACGGAAGCTGGCGAAGGTGAAGATGGCCGGATTAAATCTGCGGTCGGAATAGGAACATTGCTTGCCGATGGAATAGGAGATACTATTAGGGTTTCGCTTACCGAACCACCGGAAGATGAAATTCCCGTTGCCGAAAAGCTGGTAAACTATTTTGATGAAAGGATTAATCATAAACAGATTAATGAAGTAGATATTATTCCAATCAACTTTTTTGAATATAATAAAAAAAATACAAGGGTAGTTGAAAATATTGGCGGTAATAACCTGCCTGTTGTAATTTCTGATAAAGAAGGGAATGAGGAATTATACCCCGAATTTGTTTATTTAGGCGATCAATTTATTTTTGATTCTTCTCATAAAAAATCGAATTTTATAATTGACGAACAAAATTGGGATCAACAAATTATTTATGATGATAATGTATTTCCGCTTTTTAAATCCTTTAATAATTTTTATTTATCGGATAGCAAATCATCAAAACTAAATTTTCTTAAAATTAATTGTTCGGAGATAAATGATGAAAATTTATTAAAAATTAATAATCAGGACAATCTTGTTTTAATTCTGGAAACAACCAATAAAAATGGATTTGCCGATCAGCGTGCTGCTTTCTTCAAATTAATGAATTCATCTTGTGATTTTCCGGTTATTATTAAAAGATCATATAAAGAGAATAATTTAGAAGATTTACAATTAAAATCAGCCAGTGATATTGGAGGTTTGTTTTTAGATGGTTTAGGTGATGGGATCTGGATTGATAATAAAGGTAGTATTGATGAACAAGATATTATAAATACTTCGTTTGGAATTTTACAGGCAAGCAGGGTTCGTATTTCAAAAACTGAATATATTTCTTGCCCAGGATGTGGAAGAACTCTTTTCGATTTACAAAAAACAACAGCAAAAATTAGAAAACGCACATCTCATCTTAAAAATCTGAAAATAGGAATTATGGGATGTATTGTAAATGGCCCGGGCGAAATGGCCGATGCTGATTATGGGTATGTGGGAGCGGGTCCCGGCAAAATCACTTTGTATAAAAATAAGGAAGTGGTTAAGAAAAATATTCCCGAAGAAAATGCCGTTGAGGAATTAATTCAACTTATTAAGGATCGTGGAGATTGGATTTAAAAAGCCTCAAGCTATAAGCTAGCAGCTAAAGGCCTGCCTGACGGTAGTCAGGCTAATAGCTATTTTATTCCCGATCCGTTTGTTGTTTTTTCGTCAGGGACAACAAAATCTAATTTCCCGCTGGCATCTTCGGCCATTAATATCATTCCCTGGGATTCGATTCCACGAATTTTTCTTGGTTCCAGATTCATCAAAATACTTACTTGTTTACCAATAATATCTTCAGGTTTATGATCAACAGCAATTCCCGAAACTACTGTTCGTTGATCAATTCCTGTGTCAATTTTTAGTTTTAATAATTTATCTGTTTTGGGCACTCGCTCAGCTTCAAGAATAGTGCCTACGCGAATATCCATTTTTACAAAATCATCAAAAATGATATTTTCTTTTACTGGTTCAACTGTTTTATTCTCCATTTCGTTTGCTTTTTTTGAATCCATCAGTTTCTGAATTTGTTTTTCAATTTCTTCATCTTCAATTTTATCGAAAAGTAGACTTGGTTTGTTAATTTTATGTCCTTGATTTAATAAAGTTTTATAACTCTTTATATCTTTCCAAGGTATTTCTGATAAATTTATAAGATCTTTTAACTTTTTGGATGTAAACGGTAAAAAGATTTCAGAAAGACCTGCAAGGATGGCGGTAATTTGCATTGAATTATAAAGGATCGTTTTTACTCTATTTTCATTTGTCTTAATAAGCTTCCAAGGTTCAGTATCAGCCAGATATTTATTTCCTAGTCTGGCAATATTCATAAATAATCTTAGAGCCTCTCTAAATTTAAAATTTTCAAGAGATAAATCTATCCCTATTATATTCTGTGTAATTTTATTTAATATTTCTTCATCAAAAGAATCTAGTTGACCTACTTCAGGAATTATACCATTGAAATATTTATGGGTTAAAACTATTGCCCTATTTACAAAATTTCCAAATATGGCCACTAATTCATTATTATTTCTATCTTGGAAATCTTTCCAGGTAAAGTCATTATCTTTTTGTTCGGGAGAATTTGCACAAATAGTATAGCGTAAAGCATCTTGTTTGCCCGGAAAATCCTGTAAGTATTCGTGAATCCATACAGCCCAGTTTCTTGATGTTGAAAGCTTGTCTCCTTCAAGATTTAAGAACTCATTAGCAGGAACGTTATCAGGTAAAATATAATCACCATGAGCTTTTAACATGGCAGGGAAAATCAGGCAATGAAAAACTATATTGTCTTTTCCGATGAAATGAATTAAACGAGAATCTTCGCTTTGCCAGTAATCTTTCCAGTCTTTTCCGTTTTCTTTAGCCCAGGCTTTGGTTGCCGAAATATAACCGATAGGTGCATCAAACCAAACATACAGTACTTTTCCATCAGCACCTTTAACCGGAACCGGAACACCCCAATCTAAATCACGGGTTACGGCACGCGGCTGTAAACCAGCCTTTAACCACGATTTGCATTGGCCGTAAACATTTGATTTCCAATCCGATTTGTGGCTATCGATCCATTTTTCTAACCATTCATTTTGGTATTTCTCTAAATCCAGATACCAATGTTTTGTGTTTTTTAAAACCGGAATATTTCCACTTAATTTTGATTTTGGATTAATCAATTCCTTTGGACTTAAACTTGTTCCACATTTTTCGCACTGATCTCCATAAGCCTCTTCGTATCCGCATTTTGGACAGGTACCTATTATATATCTATCGGCAAGGAATTGTTGTTCTTGTTCGTCGAAAAACTGTTCTTCTTCTTTTTCAATAAATTCGCCCTTTTCGTACATTGTTCTGAAAAAATCCGAAGCTGTTTCGTGATGCAAAGGATCCGAAGTACGATGATAAATGTCAAAAGCAATTCCAAATTCAGCGAAAGCTTTTTTAATCATTTCATGATATTTGTCCACAATATGCTGAGGCGAAACACCTTCTTTTCTTGCTCGTAATGTAATTGGCACTCCGTGCTCGTCTGATCCGCAAACAAAGGCAACATCCTCACCTTTTAATTTTAAATATCGAACGTAAATATCGGCAGGTAAATATGCACCGGCAATGTGCCCTAAATGTAAAGGGCCATTTGCATAAGGTAATGCTGATGTTATTAAATATCGTTTCGGAGGTTTCATTGTAATATTTTCAGATTTTTAGAATATTCGACAAATATACAAATGAATATTTTTTTTTAAGTATAGTTTAGTAAGTTCTCTAAATAAATTAATGAGTAATAAAAGGGGAATTTGTAAAATTGAGCTTTGGAAGGAAAAATTTACATATTGAGCTTCACGAGGAAATTTTGGCATATTGAGCTCCACGAGGAAATTTTTGCCGTAAAATGACAGAGTAATGTAAAATTTTATATATTTTTGATTAAAATCAATAAAGGTAATAATGAAGAATGAATTAAAATATGCTGTTATAACCGGAGACATTGTCGATTCATCAAGTTTAAATCCTGTTGAAAGGGAGCAAGTTTTAGATTTTATAAAAACCATTTTCAAAAGGATTGAAAAAGAAGAAGGTAAGATTAATGAAATAAAAGAAAATTATGTAATTACCAGAGGAGATAGCTTTCAGTTTATTGTAAAAACAGTAAAAATGACTCTAAAATACATTATCTTGCTAAGAGCGGGGTTAAAGGGTTTGCTAAATAAAGATATGTCGCAATTATGTGATACACGTATTTCTATAGGAATAGGAAATATCAGTTATTGGGGAGATTCTGTTTCGGAGTGTGATGGAGATGCGTTTAGATATTCAGGAAAGACTTTCGATAAATTGAAAAATAAAGAACGACTGCTTATAAAAACTCATAAAGAAGAATTAGATGATGAGATAAATGTTTATTTGATTTTACTTGATTCAATAATTTCAGATTGGACTAACGCAAGATCTCAAATCATATATGAAAAAATATTAGAGTCAAAACAGAAAAATATTGTAAAAAAAACCGGTATATCTGCTTCGGCAGTGAGTAAAAGATTAAATAGTGCTCATTGGAATGCTATTGAGGTATTATTAAATCGGTGTGAAAAAATTTTAAATTATTAAGATATGATTTTAATAAAATTATTAGTTGCACATATTCTCGGTGATTTTGTACTACAATCAAATAATTGGGTTTCTCATAAAAAGGAAAAGAAATTAGGATCGATATATTTATATATTCATTCATTATTTATTGGAATACTTTCATATTTATTTTTGGCAAATTGGAATGAATTTACTGTTCCGCTGATAATATTCGTGTCTCATTTGCTTATTGATATGTGGAAGATTAGCAGAAAACCAACATCATTAAACTTTGCCTTAGATCAGCTTTTTCATATTCTTGTAATAATAGTAATATGGATAAGTTTTTATTCTTTTGAAATTGAGAATATAATAAAACATCTTAAAGAATTGGACTTAAATAAGTTTTGGTTTATTCTATTTGCATATGTTTTTTTAATATGGCCGTCAGGATATATTATAGGTGGGATTACAAAAAAATGGCAAAAAGAAATAGAAAATGATGGTTTGGAAAAAGCAGGAATGTGGATTGGCTGGTTGGAAAGAGTATTAACTATTACTTTTGTTTTAATTGGTCAATATCAAGCTATTGGCTTTTTCATTGTGGCTAAATCTATTTTAAGAATTAGCGTTAAAAAGAAAGAAGAAAGGAAATTAACAGAATATGTGCTAATTGGAACGATGTTAAGTTTTTCTATAGCTATACTTGTTGGACTGATTGTAAATTACATAATTTTTTTATTGTAAATGATAACTCCTCCAAAACTAAAGCATGGTGATAAAATTGGAATAGTTGCACCTGCTCGCAAAATTTACATAAACGAAATTGAAGCTGCTATAAAAGTATTTGAACGATGGGGGCTTCAAGTAGAATTAGGAAAAAATATTTTCGAACAGGACAGGCAATTTGCAGGAACGAATGAACAACGTGCCGGGGATTTACAATATATGTTAGATAAATCAGAGATTAAAACAATCATTTGTGCCCGGGGTGGTTATGGGACAATTAAAACACTTGAGTTATTGGATTTTTCCAATTTTCTTAAAAGTCCAAAATGGATAGTTGGATATAGTGATATTACTGCTTTGCATGCTCATTTAAATCAAAATTTAGAAGTAAAATCGATTCATGGAACAATGCCTTTTAATTTTCCTAAAGACTATACGGAAAATGAAGCAATCAAAACATTGAAAAAGACTCTTTTTGGAGAACAAAATATTTATAAATTTAATGGACATGAGTTTAACAGGCCGGGGAAAATTGCCGGAGAATTAACAGGAGGGAATTTATCTGTTCTTTATAGTGTTTCGGGAACTAAATATGATATAGATACAAATGATAAAATTTTGGTTTTGGAGGATCTTGATGAATATCTGTATCATATTGATCGGATGATGATGAATTTGAAATATAGTGGCAAACTTGAAAATTTGAAAGGACTAATTGTTGGCGGAATGACAGACATGAATGATAACCAGATTCAGTTTGGCAAAACGGCATATGAAATTATTCGCGATGCAGTTGAAGAATATGATTTTCCCGTGTGTTATAATTTCCCTGTCGGTCATATTAAAAACAATTATGCAATGATACTTGGCGCTCAGGTTAAACTAGAGGTAGGAAAAAACGGAGTGATTTTTAAAAATTACCACACTAACGCACTACTAATTCAAAGTCAGAAGGAATTTTAAATACGTCATCGCTAATAGCACTATTGGTGATGTTGATAACATATAGCCTGTATTTTTCTTTTCTAAGCAGAGTTCTTTCTACGCAAAGCATTGGGAAAAATCCTTGTGTTTCCGGAATTTTTTCAAAAAATTCGTAAGTTTTATCGGTATTATTAATAAGTTGAACCAATTCTTCGAAAAAATAAAAATTATTTTGAGAAACCCAGTATGAAACTTCTGTATTGCGCTCCTTGTTTTTCACTCTCCATTGATAGCATACGTATTCGCCAACCATTCTTGAGTTTTCTGTTTTAAGTATTGTAAAATTCTCTCTGTCAGGATTTGGCTTGCTATTTATATCTGATTTGGTATATAGCTTTTTAGAAGGATTTAAAATATAAATTTGTTCTTTTTCAAGATTAATAAGTAAAGATTGGGTGAGTATGTGCTTGTTATCAAATTTATCAATTCTTACATTTTCTTTTTTAACAAAATATGTAAAATAAGAAATATCATAATATGATTCTTGAATCATTTCAATGCTTCCCTCAAATGATTCAACATTAGTGTTTGTTGAAGACAGCAATAGCAAGAAACTTAATAAAAAGTTTATCATAACTAAAAATCAATTATCTTTATAAAAACGATTATTTTACAAACCTACAACTTATCTTACAGGTTTAATTTTAAAAAGTTACAAAAGTAATTAAAAAAATGGCCGAGCATAATATATTGGGAAAAAAAGGAGAAGAGCTTGCAAAACAATATCTTGTTGAAAAGGGCTATAAAATAAGGCATTTGAACTGGCGACATAAAAAAAATGAAATAGATATTATTGCAAAAAAAAATAACTTTTTGGTGGTTATAGAAGTTAAGACAAGAACAAATGATTATTTTGAAAATCCGAAGGAAGCTGTTACTAAGAAAAAGCAAAAAAATATTATAAATGCCACAGAAGCCTATATAAACGAATATGATATTAATCTTGAAACAAGATTTGATATAGTAGCAGTAACATTATCAAATAATAAAAAAGAAATTGAACATATAAAAGATGCTTTTCAACCAAGCTTGCTATAAAAATATAGAGATATGAACATAGAAGAATTCAGAGACTATTGTTTGCAAAAAAAAGGAGTAACAGAAGAGTTGCCATTCGACGAAACAACTTTAGTTTATAAGGTTTTAGGAAAAATGTTTGCTTTAACCGATACCGACGATGAGTTTAAAATTGTCTTGAAGTGCGACCCCGACAAAGTCATTGATTTAAGAGAACAATTTTCTGAAACAGTATTGCCGGGTTACCATTTTAACAAAAAACATTGGAATACAGTAGTTGTTGATGGTGCGATTCCTGAAAAATTGCTATACGAATGGATTGATGAATCATATATCTTGGTAGTTAGTAAATTACCTAAGACAAAACAACGAGAACTGGAAATAGATTAAATTATATTATATCTTTACTAAAATTTGATGTTAACTAAATGAAACGATTGTTAGGATATTTTTTTCAAGGCCTTTTATATATTGCTCCTCTTGGTATTACTTTATATGTGTTATATAAATTATTTATTTACCTTGATGGTTTATTTAACCCTGTTTTATATAAATACTTACAGATAAATATACCCGGATTAAGTTTAATTATTGTTTTTTTGCTTGTTGCTTTACTGGGCTTTTTAGGACAAACAATTATTGCCCGGCCAATTAAGCGAATATTTAATCATTTTATTAATAAGGCGCCATTGGTCAAAGTAATATATTCGTCAATAAGAGATCTCTTATCGGCATTTGTTGGAAAAGAAAAAAAGTTTAATCAACCTGTTCTTGTGAAGGTGAACCCAATTTCAGAACTGGAAAAACTCGGTTTTATTACACAAAACGATGTTTCAAAATTGGGAGTTGAAGAAGATAAGGTAGCTGTATATTTCCCTCATTCATATAATTTCTCAGGAGAATTATTTATAGTACCTGTCGAAAATGTAAAAAAAATAAATGCCCCACCTGCTGATATTATGAAATTTATAGTTTCGGGAGGTGTTGCCAGTTATGATAATCAAAAACTGAATTAAAATGAAAACTCTAAAATTATTTGGCCTTATTGCTATTTTGTTTTTTTCTTTTAGCCTTTATGCACAAGAAGAAAACGAAGGGTATAAATTTAAAGATTTAACAAACATTAAGGTTACATCAGTAAAAGATCAGCAGAAAACAGGAACCTGTTGGAGCTTTTCTGCCACATCTTTTGTCGAAACAGAATTATTACGCTTAAATAACCATGAGTATGACTTATCAGAAATGTATTTTGTTCGATATGCATACGAGGAAAAAGGGATGGATTATGTACGATATCATGGAAAATTTAATTTTGGAGAAGGAGGTCAGGCGCATGATGTTATGAATCAAATTAAAAAATATGGATTTATAAGCCAGGAAGCATACCAGGGAAACGAATATAGTCCGGGAAAATATATTCACAGAGAACTTGATGAGATATTAAATGCGATTTTAGATGTTGTTGTGAGCAAGCCAAACAAAAAGCTTACGCCTGTTTGGTATAATGCTTATAAAGCTGTTATTGACACATATTTAGGAGTAGTGCCTGAAAAATTTG
>DAOWML010000181.1 GCA_030643125.1 Bacteroidales bacterium | reverse complement strand
ATGAAGTTGAATAGAAGACCTAGAAAAAAACTAAATTATAATACCCCTGGAAAGGTATTTTTAAATAACTTTGATAATAATGTCGCACTTGCATCTTGAATTTTCGAAGTCTAAATAGATTTTAAAAACGTTTTATTAATAAAATATTATTGTATCTTTGCCGCACGATTTTAAAAAGTAGGTTTAATTATTAATTAAAAACAAGAGTATGCCTGTAAAAATTCGATTAACAAGAAGAGGGAGAAAAAAAGCTCCTTTTTATCACATTGTTGTCGCAGATAGCAGGGCGCCACGAGATGGTAGATTCATTGAAAGCATAGGAAAATATGATCCTATTACGAATCCTGCTACTATCGAATTAGATTTTGATAGAGCATTAGATTGGTTGCAAAAAGGCGCTCAACCTACAGATACTTGTAGAGCTATCTTGTCGTACAAAGGTGTTATGATGAAAAAGCACTTACTTGAAGGAGTAACAAAAGGTGCTTTAACTGAAGAACAAGCTGAGGAAAAATTTCAAAGCTGGTTGAATGAAAAAGAAAGCAAGATTCAAGCTAAACGTGACATGCTAAAAAAAGGCACAGATGCTGAAGCTAAAAAACGTTTAGATGCTGAAACAAAAGTGCGTGAAGCACGAGCTGAAGAATTAGCTAAGAGAAATGCCGAAGCAGCTGCTGAAGAAGCAAAAGCTAATGCAAAAGAAACTGAAGAAACTTCTGAAGCTGTAGAAGAAACACCTGCCAGTCCGGCAGGCGGGGCTAAAGTTGCCGAGGAGGTAGAACCTGCTCGTCCGGCAGGCGGGGCTAATGCAGAAGAAACTAAAGAAGCGAAACCTGAAGAAGCTCCTGAAACTGTAGAAGAAACGGTTAAGGCTGTCGAAGAGAAAGCGCCTGAAGCAGAAAATAAACCTGCTCGTCCGGCAGGCGAGGACGAAGCACCAAAAGCTTAAGATATTTTCATGCATGAAAAAAGATGATCATTATTTATTAGGATCACTTTTAAAAACCACGGGGATTAAAGGTGAGATTATATTGAAATTTAATAATGATTGTCTTGAAGAAATTCAAAAATTGGAATCAATTTTTATCGATGTTGATAATAAATTGGTTCCTTTTTTTATTGAGGAAATTAGGTCTAAGTCATCGACTACAGCTATTGTAAAACTTGAAGGCCTCAATGAGGATGAAAAGTCTATTGAATTTATTGATTCGGAATTTTATGTTTCCTTTGAGCAGGTAAAAATTTTACAAATCGATACAGAAGAATTTATTGATATTATCGGGTATAAAGTATTTGATCAGAATAAAAAATTGATAGGGGAAGTGTTAGAATTTATTGTTATTCCTAAGAACCCTTTATTAAATGTGAAAACTACAAAGGGAGAAATTTTAATTCCGGCAAAAGACGAATTAATTCTTGAGGTTGATGATGATTTACAGGAAATTCTGATTAATATTCCGGATGGGTTATTAAATTTTGATTAAGGGCTTGTAACCCTAAGAAAGATTTTCGAATTTAATTATTTTATTTCTCCAGTCATCGGGTAATTCAACAGCTTCATTATCTTTAGATAAAAAAGCGACCAAAACGGCATCATTTTTAGCCTTAACTTCTTTTGTAATTGTATTGACAATTTCCTGTTTCATTTGGAGGCTTTTATTTCCAAGTTTATAGACCTTAGACACAACCATAATTTCTTCTCCCAGAAATATAGGATTAAAGTATTCTATGGTAATTTTTGCCAGAACCAATGCTTTTTCTTCCCAGTTCATTTTTTGTTCGAAGATCATTTCAAAATATTGTAGTCGTGCCATATCGAAATAATTCTGGTAAACAGAATTATTAACATGCGCCATAATATCAATATCATTAAAGCGAATCTGAATTGGTGTTTTATGAAGAAATTCAACTCCTGGCTTAGTTGTCATGATCTTGGAATTCAATGTCTAGTTCTTCATAAATAGAGTTTTGACTTTTAAATTCAGGAACAATTTCTTTCATTTTTCTAACAACTTCGAAATTGTCATGATCTTTTTGAAGTTTAATAAGTTCTTCAAAAGTTTTCTGTACTTGTTCAAAATCATAATTCCGGACTTTGGCAATCATAATTTTTGAGTGATGTGTAGGTAGTGTATTTTCCAAATCATTTAATAATTCTTCGTATAATTTTTCACCAGGCCTTAAACCTGTATATTTTACCTGAATATCTTTTCCAATATTTAGTCCGGAGAGTTTTATCATTTTCTTAGCGAGGTCAATAATTTTTACTGATTTCCCCATGTCGAAAATAAAAATCTCTCCACCATTACTAATAGCTCCTGCTTCAAGTACAAGTTGACAGGCTTCGGGGATTGTCATAAAGTAACGGGTAACTTCAGGATGTGTGACTGTAATTGGCCCTCCTTTATCGATTTGCTTTTTGAATCGTAAAATTACCGATCCGTTTGATCCTAAAACATTTCCAAAACGAGTTGTAATAAAATTTGTTTTACTAACCTGGTTAAGTGTCTGAATGTAAACTTCGGCTATTCTTTTTGAAGCTCCCATAACATTTGTAGGATTCACGGCTTTATCAGTCGATACCATTACAAATTGTTCAACCTTAAATTCATTAGAAATATCAGCAATAATTTTGGTTCCAAGAATATTGGTTCTTAAAGCTTCTGTAGGATTTTTTTCCATCATGGGGACATGCTTGTAAGCTGCAGCATGGTATACAAACGAGGGTTTATATTCTTCGAAAAGTTTTCTTATTCTGTATTCATCAGCAATATTTCCGATTACTATTTCAAAATTATAAAAGTTAAACTTTTCCTGCAGATCAAGTTCCATATCGTACAATGGTGATTCTGCCTGATCGAAAAGAATAATTTTTTTAGGGTTAAAGCTAATTAATTGTCGAACAATTTCGCTACCTATCGAACCGGCAGCACCTGTTACCAAGACACTCTTATTAAGAATTATTTTCTTAATTTTATTGATATCTAAAACAATAGGAGGCCTTTCGAGTAAGTCTTCAATTTTAATTTCTTTAATCTGATTAAAACTCAACTCTCCATTAATCCATGTGTTTATATCCGGGACAGAAAGAACACCTATATCGTATTGCAAACATTTTTCAATAACATTTTGTTTTTCAACCGGACCAATATTTTCTTTAGCAATAATTAATTTTTCAACAGTGTTTCTGTCTAATAAATTCTCAAGATAGTCAGCATGATAAATTGTAACACCTTCAAGTGTTTTTCCTATATTAGAGTCAGTAATATCTAAAAAAGCCAGGACTTTATGTTTGGTTTCGGCATCCCTATCCAGTGTCCTCTTGGTAATAACACCAAATTGTCCGGCACCATAAATAATAACATTTGTTTTTTCTTTGCTTGGATTATAAAGTTCCTGATATACTATTTTAGTTGCTAGTCTGAAAGAAGCCATTAAAAAAACCGTTAAAAGAAAATCTATTATAACAATAGAGAATGGAATAATATATGTTCCATTGACAAAAAAGTAGTTTACAGCATTAATAATTACAAACACTACACTACCTGAAACGGCAACTATAAAAATTCTTTCGGTATCTTTTGCCCCGGAGTATCTAATGATACCGGCATATGTTTTAAAAATCAGAAAAGTAATCGATCTAAAAAATAAAACATAAGGAATAATAAAGTTTAAGCTGTTATAATATTCCGGGGGTATAACAAAATTAAAACGTAATAAAAAAGCAGAAGAAATAGAAACAGCACAAATAAAAAGATCGATAAGAAATACTATCCATCGGGGGGTATATGATTTTGGAAACCTGATCATTTATTTTAAGAGCAATTTAGGTTACTTAAAAAATGTTTAATACATATCATTCAAAAATATTAAAAATAATGCAGCATGTATAATTTTTTATCGTCTTTTATTGAAACAAAACAAAAATCTGAGATTATGAAACCTCCATGTAATGGAATTATACAAAATATGGATGATAATAATTAATCCTTTAGTACTTTATGATAAGAATTGAGGCATGGAGGTTCACGAGCGGATTATAGTGTATGGGATTTGTGGGAGCGAGTAACAGAAAAAAGACTAATTACTAGAAAGGTAAATGAATAACTAAAACAAAATCAATAACTTAAAAAAATACATTTATGAAAACAAAACTAGTTAAAACAATTGCAGTTACAACGCTTGTACTTTTTGGATTACTTTCAAGTAATGTTTTTGGTACATCATTATTTGAAGATAAAAAGGAAACAAGAAACCTTGGAGATTTTGATGAAATAAGCTTGGCAATTCCAGCTAATTTGTATTTGACACAAGGTTCTAAGAACGAGGTTATAATTGAGGCTGATGAAAATCTGCTGGAAAAGATTGAAACAGAAGTACGCGGAATGAGCTTAAATATTAAATTTGAAAAATGGTACAACTACAAAGGAATTGGCAAAATCAATATTTACGTTACCGTAAAAGATATTAAGAAACTGGTTGTGTCTGGCTCAGGCGATATCATTGCAAAATCAGCAATTAAATCAGAAAAGTTAGCTTTTATTATTTCTGGAAGTGGATCGGTACTGATTGATGATTTAACTACAAATGATATTTATGCAATGATTACAGGTTCTGGCGATATAAGAATTGAAGGGAAATCGAAAGCAAACGAATTGGATGCTACAATTACTGGTTCAGGCGATTTTGAATCGGTAAACCTTGAGTTTAAGGAGGCAGATTTAACAATTACCGGTTCAGGTTCCATAGAAGCCTTTGTTTCAGGAGAATTAGATGCAAATATTACAGGTAGTGGTAAA
The DNA here is from genome assembly GCA_030643125.1 of Bacteroidales bacterium. Classification (GTDB taxonomy): domain Bacteria; phylum Bacteroidota; class Bacteroidia; order Bacteroidales; family UBA12077; genus UBA12077. The sequence continues at coordinate 482 of DAOWML010000181.1, read as the reverse complement.
ATTTATTATAAAGGAAATCCGCTAATTGATGCAAATATTACAGGAAGCGGCAAAATTAAAAGTGGCAATTAATATCTGAAATAACAGACGGGTTAACCCGTCTGTTAACAAAAAACCACACCTTTATTTTCTTATTATTTCAATTTCACCGTTTGGTTCGAGTTTAATAATGCTTGATGCTTGTGTATTTGAAAAATCATCTTGCCTCCATTTAACAACATAGTCTACAGACTCAATTATTTCCTGACTAATTTCCTCAAAATTTAAAGGTGATGTTTGTCCACTAATATTAGCCGAAGTAGATACAATAGGCTTTTTGAATTTTTGAATAAGATTTTGATTAAAAGGGTCATCTGATATTCTAATTCCAACACTCCCGTTTTGTGCAATTATATTTGGAGCCAGATTTTTTGCCCCTGAAAATATAATTGTTAATGGTTTATCTGAAAGTTCGATCAACTCCCAGGCAACATCTGGTATTT
>DAOWML010000073.1 GCA_030643125.1 Bacteroidales bacterium | reverse complement strand
ATAACAACATAATTATCAACATGCTCAGGTACTTTGGCAGGTTCATCAGTTTCTGCGTTATTAACAGGTTCAACATCGTTCCAAGGTAATTTGCATAATCCAACTAATCCGAACCAAGTTCTGAACATTGGGAAATAATGTAAAGCTTCTGCTTTATCTTCAAAAGTAGGAATTTGGTTATTTACCATATCCATAAAGATTAACCATGCCTCATCATGTTGCGGACCTTTATTAGTCATAGCAAAACCACCTTGCTGAGCTAAAGATTCTTTTGAAACATACTCAAAATACTCTAAGTTTTTGTTTACCATTCCAATATCGTCAAGAAAAGCTCTATCAGCACCATACTTTTCAACAAAAACATCTTTCATTCTGGCAATACCTAAACCGGCTATTTTACCAAATCCTTCGCCACGTGCTAATTGATGTATTAACTCAAGTGCTGCTTCTTTAGCACCAAAGTTAAGTTCTAAGCCTCCGGTAATTTCTTTGTTAATAATACCATTTTCGTAACATTCCATAATGAATGCAACAAGCGTTCCCCATGTAATAGTACAAATACCATAAGTGTCGCAATAAAAGTTTGCTTCAATAATATAATCAGGGTCAAAAATACCACCATTTGAACCTAAACCACCAGCATTTTCATATTCGGGTCCATCAACAATAACTGATTGTCCTTTATAAGGTCCTGTTTGCAATTTAAAGTTCTGAACAGCTTTAGCACAACTCATTGAACAACCAATCCAACATCCATCGGGAGTACCTTGTGCAAATCGAGATTTCCAAACCTCAGAATGAATTTTATCAATATCTTTATGACTACCATATTTGTAATTATTAACAGGTAATAAGTCATAATCATTCATTATTTCAACAAGGTGAACTGTTCCTTTAGTTCTCATTTCGCATTGTTCTTCGTCGAGGTCTTTAATCTCTTTATTAAATCTTTTACCTCTTTCGCGAATAGCGTCAATATCAATAACATTATTGGCATTTCCTTTAACACCGGAAACTTTTGCTACAACAGCTTTAATTTTTTTATCTCTAAAAACAGAACCAATACCACCTCTACCAGCTTGTTTTAAACGAATTTCTTTCTTTTTAGTATCGTAGAAACTTATATTAAGCATTCCAATTAATGAATTTTCAGCTGCTTTACCTGAAGAAACTACACTAATATTTTTCTTATCTTTTTCATCATCAGCATACATCTTGGTAAGTTGTTCTGCTAACATATGACTATCAACATTCTCTTCGGGAGCTTCGAAAATTTCAATTTTTCCGTTAACACCATCGATAAAGATGATTACATCATTTTCGGCTTTCCCTTGTAATTCAAGAGCATCGAAACCCGAAAATTTTAAAAACGGACCAAAATAACCACCGACATTACTATCCATAACAAAATCGGTAGGAGAAATAGAAACAATGAGTGATTTCCCAGCACCGGAATATTGTGTAATACCACTTACAGGTCCCGGAGCAATAATAACTTCATTTTCGGGATCATTCCATTTTGTATCAGGTTTTGTAGCGTCCCATAACATTTTTAAACCATAACCTTTTCCTCCAATAAATTTCTCTTTCATTAAAGGAGTAACAGCTTTTTCTTCAATCACATTATCAGACAAGTTAATATACAGCGTTTTATCTGTAGCACCTCTGTCTAATGGAGTAATATCATATTTATACTCCTTAAGCAATTTATGCTTCTTTTTCATTTCGTTAATATCCATATCTATTTCTATTTTAAATATATTTCTAAATTTAGCTTTTCAAAAGTATAAAATTATGGCAAGTTGTAAAAGTATAAAATGACTTATATCAATATGTTATATTGTGCATATCGGATTCTAAATCTCAATAGTTTCAAAGTGTAATGAATATAAGCATTTTAACATTTTTGATTCTTTTAATGAAATGAAATAATAAATTGTAAATTTGTTACATAACATAAATTTCAAGTAATTAGAAATGCGAGAACCTTTAGAATACTTTTTCGAAAAATCTGGTATTGACATACAGAATATAAAACATATTGTTTGTGGAGAAAAATATGTGGCAGTGGTTTTGAAGAATGGCAATCTTGGAGTTTGTGCCACACTTGATAATTATGTTAATATCGATGTTAAGGATTTAAGATTTCCTGACTTAAATAATATTCAGCATAGGATTGTTCTAAATGCTTATTTTAATGCTGCATATAACTACGACAATCAGTATGACACAACCATAGATGTTTTTGACAAAATAGATTTTAAAAAATATAGTAAAATTGTGATGATTGGTTTTTTTCGTTCGTTAGTTGAAAAATTTGAAAATGAAAAGATTAACTTAACAATATTTGATAAAGCTGAAGAAGATCCCAAATTAACCGATATGTCGGAGCAATTAGCTGAAATAGCAAAAACGGATGCTTTAATTTTATCATCAACTTCAGTTTTTAATAATACGTTTTTAGATATTATTAATGCTACTAATGATAATTGTGATATTTACACTCTTGGTCCATCAACCATTCTGAATAGCGAAATGTTTAAATATCGTAATATTAAATTACTTTTTGGTTCCGTATTTGAATCTAATGATGTAAATACCTTAAAAATTATTCAAAATGGTGGTGGCACAAAACAATTTTTGCCATTTATGAATAAAGTATTTTTAAAACCATAATAAGCAATTATTACTTGGAATATATATTCTGAATAACTAAAAAATAAATTAAATAATGAACAAGGAACGCCGAATGTTGAATAATGAAATGAATCAGATATGACTTTCGATGAGATAAAATCAAAACTAAAAAATCACACCATTGGAATAGCCGGTGCTGGTGGATTAGGATCTAATTGTGCAGTAGCATTAGCCAGAGTTGGTATTGGCAAACTAATTATTTCTGATTTTGATATTGTTAGCGAATCAAACCTAAATCGACAATACTTTTTTAGAGATCAGATAGGACAAAAGAAAGTAATAGCTTTAAAAGAAAATATAAAAAGGATAAATCCTGAAGTTGAAATTATTACAAATGATATTAAACTAAACGAAAAAAATATTGTTGAAATTTATAAAGATTGTGATGTTATTGTTGAAGCTTTCGATTTAGCTGAGATGAAAAAAATACTTATTGAAACTTGTTTGTCGGAATTATCTGAAAAACCAGTCATTATTGGCTCAGGAATGGCTGGTTGGGGAAACAGCAATGATATAAAATTCAGGCAAAATGAAAATTTATATATTTGTGGCGATGAAAAATCAGAAATTGCTGTTGATAATCCTCCATTAGCACCCAGAGTAGGAATTGTAGCAAATATGCAGGCAAATACTGTTTTAGAAATTTTGTTAGCTAAATAATAATGAGAATCACATTAAATAACAGGCCTGAGTCTTTTGATAAAGAAAAAATAAGCATTTCTGAATTGCTTAAAATAAAAAACTACACTTTTAAAATGCTGGTTATTAAAGTCAATAGTAAATTGGTTAAAAAAGATGCTTACAATATTTTTGAAATTAAAGAGGGAGATAATGTTACTGTACTTCATCTGGTAAGTGGAGGATAGCTCTTAATTAATAATGTAAAATTATGAATTAATAATGAAGAAAGGTTTTCAACAATATATCTTTGAACTCTTAACTTTTAACTTTTAATTAAATTTTGTTAATACTTTGTCTGCTATTTCTTTGACTTAAAATCTATTTTAAATTATTATTGCAAAAAACGGAAATAAATGAGTACTGCCTTAAAAATATGGAAGAAAATACTCCCTTTTGCTAAGAATAAGTTTATTCTTACAATACTCATTTTTATTATCTGGATTTTATTTTTCGACCGTAACAACCTTATTGACAGAGCAAAAGAATTAAGACATCTACGTCAGTTAGAAAATGATAAGAAATATTATATCGAGCGAATTGATAAAGACTCTAAGCGTTTAGAACAATTAAAAACAAACAATAAAAATCTAGAGAAATTTGCCCGCGAACAATATCTTATGAAGAAAGAAAATGAAGATATTTTTATTATTGTCGAAGAAGATTAAACAGCATTAAATTCATTTCAGTTCTCAAATCCAAGATTAATAGACAAACCTCAGAAAATATAACCATACATTCTCGTCCGCCGTAGCGAATGCAAAGGAGGATTAGAACTGTCTTTCCAGCTTCCTGAATATTTCTAAATAATTTTTATATGTTTTCTCATTAGTATCTTTAACTACCAACAATACTATAAGTTTTTCTGCTTCGTTTAATAAAGGCTGTTTTTTATAGTGTTCTTCATGTGCAAAATTTAGAAATTTCAATACACGAAAAGCATTAAACCAATCAAAGAAACGTTTTGTGAATGTTTTAATATTAGAACTATTCTCATTTATTTCCTGAATTGCTTTGTTAATATCGTTTTTTTGTAAAAATTCAGTTATACAACCCGTTAATTTATCCAAAAGTTTTTTTAGTTCTTCTGATGAAATTTTAAATAAATCAGTAACAAGTTCAAAAAAACTTTTCAGTTCAATAAAAGACTCAAAATTATAAGTTAAAAAATCCTTTTTACCCAACTCCATAATAGATTTGACCATTGGTCCGGTTCCAAATGGAACCCTGGCTGAAAGTCGTGAAGATGGATAAACACAGCTTGTATTTAACTCGAAAACGTTACCTAAAGGAAATACTTTATGTAAAAAGTAGAAATCTTCACCTGCCTGTTTTCGGTTCATTCCACCTTGCTTTACATAAGCTTTAGCATTTACAGCAAAACAAGAACCTACTGTATAATGTGAGTATGGAAATCCTGTATGATTCAGTGCTTGTTTATAGTAACGCAAATAAAGTTCATAGATAGTTATTGCGTCATAAATTTCATTTTTGAATTCGCTCCCTTTTATAAGATGTTCAAAATACGTAGTTACAACATTAGTTTTTGGAAACTGATTAAAATGTTTTTCCAGTTCAACAAAATAATTGGAACTTAATTTTGCATCTGCATCAATCGAGATAATTACACCTTTATCCTGATCAAGTAAATTAAATCTCATAATTGCCTGATCCATACCAATCTTTCGGGCCAATCCGGCTCCAGCAAATTTCTTAGGAAGGTTTTGTTCATTTAAAACAAAAAAACGAAGTAAAGAATCTTCGTGGCTTTTAATCCAATCCTTTACTTCGTTATATGTTTTCTTATTTTGATCTAAAATCTTTTTGTCCGAATCCTCAGAAGAATTAATTACTATTATTACTTCAATTGAAAATTTAGGTCTTTTGTTAATCCATATCGAATTAAGACTTGCTAATATTTCAAACTCATAATAACATGGAATAACAACAATATATTTAAGATTTTTTGATGGATTATTATCAATTTTTACCTGAAACTCTCTTTGTCTTTCAAAGTAAAAATCAGCAAATCCCATTTTTATAATACTTAAAATGACTAAAATTTGAAATGCCTAAAAAAATAAATCTATTTTAGGCATTAATAAGTATTCTATACAATTATTTACATTCTTATTTATCTTTTTCTTTTCCGTATTTCTCGTTCAAGCCTATAAGTACATCACTTGTAATATTCAGGCTTTTATCGGTATATAATAACTGTCCACCGAATGTATTGCTAAATATATATTTGTAGTTATATTTCGTATTATACTCTTCAAGATAATTCATAACTTCGTTAAGCACCTGACGATACATTACCTGCTCTTCTTCAGATAATTGCATAGCTAAATTATCTCGCATAGCATATAATTGCTGTTCTTTTTGTGCAAGTTCTTGTTGTAACATTTGAGCTTTAGCTCTAGTAATCAAACCTTTAGTAGCTTTATCCTTAAAGTCACGAACTTCTTTTTCAAAACTTCTTGATTGAATTTGCAATTCAGCTTCTGATTCGTTTCTCTTTTGTATTAACTCATCATTCTTATCAATAAATAAATCATAATTTCTTACCAGTGTATCAATATTAACATATGCAATGGCATAATCTCTATCAATTTCCTGCACTACACCTTCCTCACTTACTTCAGATTTTGTTGTTTTATTTCCTGAAAAATGTAAAAAATAGATTCCTGTAACAGCAACAATTAAAACAACATTTAACCAAAGAGATAAATTTTTCATAATTATTTAATTTAAATTTCACTCAATATTTTGACAAGGCAAATATAATCGAATATAACACACAGTAAAAAGTTTTTTTGTTTTTTTAACTATAATTAATAGATAATAAAGTCACTTATGAAAATTTTAACAGATTAAGTAATTAGCCGTAACACGGCTTGCGGATTTAATAATTTTCAACTATCGTGTAAAAAGCATTTCTCTGTATTTAGGGAATGGCCAAATCTCATCATCAACAATCAACTCAAGCTTATCTACGTGGTACCTGATTTTCTCGAAATAAGGAACAACAACTTTTGAATATTCAGGAGCTTTATCACGAATATTCTCTATCGTATTTGCTTTCTTCCTTGCTTCAATCATTTCATCAACTGAATCTTTTATTATAGCAATTCGTTCGGATATTTCGCTAATTGTATTTAACTGAGGCTCTGCCATTTTTTCATAAATATCTTTAGGATAAAGTTCTTTTAATCCACGTACATTAGCTATAAGAATATTTTGATATTTAATTAAAGTTGGTATAACATGATTCCTGATTAAATCACCCAACACCCTTGCTTCAATCTGAATCTTTTTAGTGTATATTTCCAATCTGATATCATACCGGGCTTCTAATTCACGATTAGTTAATACCTGCGATTTTTCAAAAACATCTTTAGTGTGCTTGGATATAAACGCTTTTAAAGCTTCAGGAACATCAGATATATTTGACAATCCACGTTTAGCTGCTTCTTTTATCCAATCTTCGCCGTAACCATTCCCCTCAAATCTTATTTTTTTCGATGCAATGATATATTTTTTTAAAATCTGAAAAATTGCTTCATCCTTTTTAATATCTTTTTCGACTAAAACATCTACTTCCTTTTTAAACTGAACAAGTTGATTTGCAACAACTGTATTTAAAGTAATCATTGGTGAAGCTACATTTGCAGATGACCCAACAGCACGGAATTCAAAACGGTTACCTGTAAATGCAAATGGCGAAGTCCTGTTACGATCAGTATTGTCCAACAAAATTTCCGGTATTTTACCAATATCCAGTTTTAATTCTGTTTTTTCATCAGGCGTCATTTTTTTACTAGTAACTCTTTTCTCTAACTGATCTAACATATTACTAAGCTGCGAACCTATAAATACCGACATAATTGCAGGTGGGGCTTCGTGAGCTCCTAGTCGATGTTCATTTCCTGCAATTGCAACACTGGCACGTAAAATGTCTGAATAATCATGAACAGCTTTCACTATATTAATCAGGAATGTTAAAAACTGAGTGTTACTTTTCGGAGTTTTACCGGGCGATAACAAGTTTTTGCCATTATTAGTCAACATCGACCAGTTATTATGTTTACCCGATCCATTAACTCCCTTAAATGGTTTTTCATGAAAAAGAACTCTAAAATTATGCTTGCGCGCAACCTTATCCATTAAAGTCATTAAAATCTGGTTATGATCGACAGCCAAATTTGCTTCTTCAAATATAGGCGCACATTCAAACTGGTTTGGAGCAACTTCATTATGTCGTGTCTTAACAGGAATGCCTAATTTATACGCTTCTATTTCAAAATCGACCATATAGTTTTTTACACGATCCGAAATTGAACCAAAATAATGATCACTTAACTGCTGATCTTTTGCCGATGAATGACCTATCAATGTTCTACCGGTTAAATATAGATCAGGACGTGCATTATATAGAGCACTGTCAATTAAAAAATATTCCTGTTCCCAGCCTAAAGTAACATTTACTTTTTCCACATCTTTATCGAAATACTGGCAAACATCAACGGCTGCTTTATCTAAAAAGTTTAAAGATTTTATCAACGGAGTTTTATAATCAAGTGCTTCACCTGTATATGCAACAAAAATTGTTGGAATACAAAGCGTATTTCCATACACAAATGCCGGTGATGAAGGATCCCATGCTGTATACCCACGAGCCTCGAAAGTATTTCGAATTCCACCACTAGGAAAACTTGAAGCATCGGGTTCTTGCTGAACCAGCATTTCACCCTGGAAATTCTCTATTACGCCACCACCTTCAGCCGGTTCGAAAAAGGCATCATGCTTTTCGGCTGTTGATCCGGTTAAAGGATGAAACCAGTGCGTATAATGAGTAGCTCCACGGTCAACCGCCCATGCTTTCATTCCTGTGGCCACCTGATTAGCAATCTTTCGGTCGATACGAATTCCCTGATTTATCGATTCAACAACATTTTTATATGCTTCATGAGACAAGTACTCTTGCATTTTGTACTTATCAAAAACATTTTCTCCAAAATATTCGGAAGTTTTTACCGATGGAAGTGTTACATCAACAGGTTTCCTGTTTAGCACTTCTTCAATTGCTTTAAATCTGATAGTAGCCATGCTTAATTTTGAATTATGAATAAAAAATTATATTTATGACTCAAAAGTATATTATTTTTTCTCATACCCCTAATTTTTTACACCATGTTTTGATTATTTATATCTTTTTTAAATTACACCCCTGTAATTTCAGTGTCTTGTTGGAATATTTTAATATTTTTATAATATCATAAAAAAAATCCGGCTATCGGGAGCCGGACTTTCAATTTTCACAAAAAATATTTTATTTCATTATCTCTGCATAATATTTATAGAAATAAGGAATCGTATTAATACCATTATAAAATTGTTCCAATGGATAATTCTCGT